>NZ_MUFO01000016.1:0-105016 GCF_001995345.1 Salinivibrio sp. IB872
GGGGTCATAAAGATCACCCAAAAAGCCAGCATGCGACCGGGAAAACGAAAGTACACCACCGCATAGGCCGATAAAATAGAAATGACCAGCTTACCCAGTGAAATTCCCATCGCCATTAAAAAAGAATTCCACAGCATGCCTGCGACCGAGAYCTTCAGTTCGCGCGAGGTGCCTTCTGTGAGGACCTCTTGAAACACCGACAAACCTTTATCCCCAAACCACAGCGGCGTCATGCCACTCACAAACGCACTGCTATCGTGCGTAGCGGCAGTAAGTGCAAGCCATACTGGCAAGGCCACTGACGCAACACCCAGCATCAATACCAAGTGCGAGAAAAAAGTTAACCAAGGGCGACGTTCAACCATCAGTAAGCCACCTTCTTTTCAACATATTTAAATTGGATAACGGTCAGCGCACCGACCAATAGCATGAGCACCACAGATTGCGCCGCTGATGAGCCCAGATTGAGACCGACAAACCCATCGGCGTAGACTTTGTAAACCAAGGTGGTAGTGGACTGTCCCGGGCCACCTTGTGTCATGGCATGGATCACGCCAAAGGTTTCGAAAAAGGCATACACCAAATTGACCACCAGTAAGAAGAAAGAGGTGGGCGAGAGCAGCGGGAAGATAATGGTAAAAAACCGTTTACCCGGGCCGGCGCCATCAATGGCAGCCGCTTCAATCAAGGAGCGAGGAATAGACTGCAACCCTGCGAGGAAAAACAGAAAGTTATAGCTGATCTGCTTCCATGTTGCGGCAATGATCACCATGGTCATTGCGTCTCCCGAGTGGGTAAACGGGTTCCAGTCTAGCCCCAGCGCTTTCAGCGCATGTGCCAATACACCGACGGTCGGGTTAAACATAAAGAGCCACAGTACCCCAGCGACAGCTGGTGCGACGGCATAGGGCCATACTAATAATGTTTTGTAGCCTGTGGCGCCTTTAATCACACGGTCGGCCATGACTGCGAGGATAAGGGCAGAGATCAACGCGGTGCCTGCGACGGCAAAACTAAAAAACAGCGTGGTAAAAAAGGAGCCGTAGTAGCTTGAATCACCGAGCAGTTCGATAAAGTTTTCCACCCCGACAAATTCGGTGCTCAGGCCGAATGGATCCTCTAATAAGGTTGATTGCCAAATGGCCTGTGCGGCGGGCCATAAAAAGAAGACAAACGTAATCAATAACTGAGGCGTGAGGAGCAGTATTGGAAACGCACAATGGTTAAATGTGGGTTTATTGGACATAGGCTTTCTCAATAACAGGAGCGGGCCTAAGGCACCGCTCCTTCATACAACAACTAACTTATTTGTTCGCTTTCGCGAATTTAGACAGCAGACCATTGGCACGCTCAACCGCTTCGTCGAGCGCTTCTTGTGCCGATTTGTCGCCAGACCAAACCGTTTCAAGCTCTTCGTTGATCACATCGCGGATCTGCACGAAGTTGCCCAAGCGAATCCCTTTTGATGCCGGTGTTGGCTCTACTTCTGTCATTTGCTTGATAGCAATGTCAGTCCCTGGGTTCTGCGCATAGAAGCCTTGTTTCTTACTCAGCTCGTACGCTGCATGGGTGATGGGTAAGTAGCCAGTGAACTGGTGCCAATCAGCTTGGATGTCAGGTTTAGAGAGGAAAGAGAAGAACTGGGTGACGCCTTTGTATTCTTCAGACTCGTGGCCTTGCAGAACCCACAGGGTGGCGCCACCGATAATGGTATTTCGTGGCTGCTCGACTGCTTTGTTCCAGTACGGCAGTTTTGCAACGCCAAACTCGAAGTCCTTGACGCTTTCTTTCACACCGGCATAAGAGGCCGATGAATTCATGTACATGGCACACTCACCGCTGTAAAACAGTGGTGCACTGTCAGAGCGGCGGCCACCGTATTCGAAAATGCCAGCTTGCTGCCAATCGGCCATCTTCTGAATGTGATCGACAAAAGGTGCTTTGTTGATCAACATTTTGTTGTCGATACCGGCAAAGCCATTGTCATTGGTCGCAATGGGGGCGTTGTGACGGGCGCCAAGGTTTTCAATTTGTACCCACGATTGCCAACCTGTGGTAAAGCCACATTTCGCGCCGTTCGCGAGGAGCTTTTTCGATGCGGTTTCAACGTCTTCCCAGGTTTTAGGAGGCTGAACACCGGCTTGTTTGAACAAGTCTTTGTTGTAATACAGGACGGGCGTTGAGCTATTGAATGGCATTGACAGCATGTTGCCGTCTTCATCCGAATAATAGCCGGTGACAGACGAGAGATAATCAGATTGATCGAAGGGCTCGTTGGCATCTTTCATCAGCTTGTACACCGGATAGACGGCGCCTTTTGCTGACATCATGGTCGCGGTGCCAACTTCAAACACCTGCACAATATGAGGTTGTTTGTTGGCGCGGAACGCAGAGACGGCGCCGGTCATGGTTTCGGTATAGTTGCCTTTGTATACCGGTTTAACAATATAGTCATCCTGACTGGCATTGAACTTTTCAGCGATTTCATTCACTTTTTCGCCTAAGTTCCCGCCCATCGCGTGCCACCATTCAATTTCGGTTGCTGCGTTGGCAGAAAAAGAGGCCAACAGAAGGGCCGAAGAGATCGCGGTTAAGCGTTGGGTTTTCATGCATAACTCCTTTTGAGTGGGTGTGAACATGACGCAACTTAATGAACAAAAATGAACATAATATGAACGGATACGAAAAGGGAGATGACGATTTGATGACTTTTGACTGGGGTCGCACTTAAGGTTAAATCTCTGTTAACGAGCGCAGACTTTGTGCATGAAAATGCTGAAATATCTGACACCTGTAAGTAACAAAACTGTAAGCTAATTCGGCGACAATGCGTCTAAGGATCGCCAAATTGGCGCTGCCATCACTGACTAAAGAGAAATGTTCAAATGAAAATTAGCCCCAAACAACTCTGTGGCCACCGAGGTGTCGCCGCGGATGCTCCTGAAAATACCTTGGCTTCGATTCGCCAAGTGCGCTTATGGGGAATGAAATGGGTTGAAATCGATGTCCAACTGACACAAGACGGGGTACCCGTTGTGTTTCATGATGACACACTGAGTCGTTGCACCAATGGTGTGGGTCGGCTAGGGGAAACACCTTATGCCCAGCTTGCGCAGCTCGATGCTGGCGGATATTTTGATACGCAATATCAAGGCGAGCGCGTTCCCACCTTGGCCGCCGTGCTAGCCCAAGTGGCTGCCGATGAATTGCACATCAATATCGAAATAAAAACCTACCCTGAAACGGATATTCCACGTTTGTGTGATGCAGTTGCCGCCACACTGAGTGAAACCGAATTCCCACTCGAGCGGGTACTGCTTTCTTCATTCTCTCTCGAGGCGCTTGCCTACTGTCAAACGACGATGCCGAGCGTGGCAAGAGCGATTTTATGGGATGTGGTGCCCGAAGACTGGCAACGTTATCAAGATCTCGCAACCTACAGTATCCATTGTCACTATCGCGGCATAACAGAGGTACAAGCCAAAGCGATTAAAGCGAGCGGTTTAAAGATTAAATGTTACACCCCTAATCACCCTGAAGAGGTTGCGCACCTTTGGGAATGGGGGGTCGATATGATGATCACCGACGCGCCATCTAACTATTTAGGTTCTGAGCCAACGGAATGAGCGAATCTAGGAGAGGAATACGTTGACAGACGTGGCTGATTTAAATCGACGTCAGCAGGCGATTATGCGCCAGCTCAATGAGGTAGAACACTTAGAAACGGATACCTTGGCGGTCCAATTTTCGGTGACTACCCAAACTATCCGTCGCGATATCAATCAACTGTGTGCACTCGGGTTAGCGCGACGCCATCATGGCGGGATCAGTGTGCCGGCAGCGTTGGCCAATACCGATTATCAGCGACGCTTACAAAGTCACTCACGCGAAAAAGAAGCGATTGCTCAGGCGGTTGCTGCGCGTATCCCTGATGGTGTCACCGTGATGCTAGGTATCGGTACTACGGCGTCGGCGATTGCGGATCAATTGCTTTCTCGCAAAGATCTACGGGTGGTGACTAATAACCTTAAGGTGGCGCATCGTTTGGGGGCGAATCCGCATATTGATGTATGGTTAGCGGGGGGAAAACTACGCGCCAATGATCAAGATATGGTTGGCCATTCGGTGATCCAATTTTTGTCTCGTTTTCAGCCTGATATTGCCATTATTGGTTGTGCGGCTGTCAGTGAACAAGGGTGGGCGTGCGAGTTTACTCCCGATGAAGCGGCGGTGAGCGAAACGATTTTAGCCAATGCAACCGCGCGATGGCTGGTGGCGGACCGCTCAAAATGGCAACGCCAAGCGCCGGTTCGTGTGACATCGCTTGCGACGTTTGATTGTGTCTTTACCAATTACACCGGATTAGATGCCACCATTCCCCGCGTACTGTGTCAGCATGATGGGCCAACGGATGAGGCCTAATCTGTTGAATTAGGCCTGTGCAGATAAAATGGCGCGATAGAGGGCTTGGGTCGCCTCCTCGGGTGTTTGCTTAGGGTTATAAAAGAATTCATTAATCACATCAAAAATCGCGCTTTGGACGTAACGGGTGGTCGATAATCCATGCGACATACTTGGGCTAAGCGTGTTGTGCTGCTCGGCATAGAGAAAGGCCTGACGCGATTTTTCGGCACAGGTGTCCCCGTTCGGGAGTGGGATATCAAAGCGAATAGGCAGTGAGCCTTTGTAGCGATTGAAATCGCGTTGAAACTGGGATGTTAGCAAGTATTCGGCCATATCCGTTTGGCTTTGTCGCTCTTCGGTATTGTTTGGCTTAAAAAAGACAAAGCTATCTATGTTATAGCTAAACGCTWGCTCTGTACCGGGGACCGCGACACAGGTAAAGTTTTTTCCCTCTTGCTGATCCGCAGCAAGAAATTCACCTTTCGCCCAATCGCCCATCACTTGCATGCCCGCTTGGTTATCGATCAATAGTCGTGTGGTATCACTCCAATTCCGGCCGAGATTGTCGGAGTCGGTGTAGGGGCGCATTTTGGCTAATAGAGAAAATGATTTTGTGACGCCGTCACTTAATAGCGCCTCGCGATCAAAGTCGAGAAAGGCTTGCTGATAATGTTCAGGCCCCATTACGGATAAGGCGAGTGTGTCAAACAAGGTCGCCACCTGCCAAGGTTCTCCGCCTAATGCCAGTGGGATATAGCCAGCCTGCTGTAGCTTGTCAGCAGCGATAAAAAAGCTCTCAAAATCATGGGGAATGGCAGCCCCTGCTTCCTCAAAGGCACGCAGATTGATCCAAAGCCAGTTCACGCGGTGAATATTAATCGGGGCCGCGACATAATCCCCTTGGTATTGCATCACGTCACGAAGTGGGGCAGGGATTTTGTCTTCCCAGTGTTCTGCTTCCGCAATGTCATTGAGGTTGCGTAAAAAGCCTAAACGCGCCCATTCGGTAATCTCTGGTCCTTTAATCTGTGCGGCGAGAGGAGGATTACCACTGATTGCGCGGATCCTTAAGGTATTCATCGCGCTGATCCCCGCTTGTCCGCCGACCGCAAAATCACGCCATTGATGACCGCGTTGCTCGATCCCCGCGCGTAAAACGGAGGCCGCTTTGGCTTCTCCCGCCGACGTCCACCAATGGAGGACTTCCACCTCACTGGCATGGGCGGCAGGCGTCACATACAGCAGTGTCGATTGAATGACGCTGGCGCACAGTGCTTTGAGAGTCAATCGCATTATTCTTCTACCCGTGGAAAACTAATATCGACTTGCAGGCCACCTTCATTGCGGTTGCTGAGTACCATGTCACCGCCATGGGCATGAATAATATCACGCGCAATGCCAAGCCCTAACCCTGAGCCCTCGTTATCGGTATGAAGGCGCACGTAGGGGTCAAAGACTGAGTCGAGCTCTTCTTCTGGGATCCCTGGCCCTTGGTCTATTAGAGTGATATCCAGCGTGTGTTCGGCATCCATCACATAGATGGTGACTTGTTCGCCGTATTTAACGCCGTTATCAATCAAATTAGATAGGCAGCGTTTAAACGCTAGAGGTTTACAGGTAAAGCCTTTCACCGCCTCACATTCGATGGTGACACGCACCCGATCTTGATTGTGGGGCTCGGCGATCACCGCCAAGAAATCAATCACATCAATCTCGGCCATGTTTTCGTGAATGTCGGTATCACGCACGGTTTGAACGGCACCTTTTACCATGATTTCGAGCTCATCCAAGTCTTTGTTCATTTTGGCGGCTTGGATATCATCATCAATCAATTCGGCCCGCAGACGTAATCGGGTTATCGGCGTTTTTAAATCATGTGACATCGAGCGAAATAGGGTTTCACGCTCTCGCAAATGCCGTTGTAATCGACGCTGCATACGGTTGAATGCGCGCGTCACAATCGCGATCTCTGCAGCGCCTTCTTCTTTGAGTGGTGGTTGTTCAATGTCTGTACTAAACAGGTTCGCCGCTTTCGCTAAGCGTTTGAGTGGCCGCGCTTGTTGACGAATTAAACTGTAAGTGAACAACAACAGTAACGCGGTGATCACCACAATAAAGACCACCTGATCCGCCGTGATCAACGTATCGTCTAAGGTGACATACGGCGCGGGGAGCAGGGCTGCGATGTAAATCCACTCATTGCTTTTGAGCTCCATTTGCACCACCAAAATAGGGGGATTAAGTGGCTCAAGGCTCAGAGTATGATGCGCCCATGATTTGGGTAGGTCGCGGAGTAATATGTCGTTGTTTAAGACGCGCAGCGTCTCGGGGCGGGAAAATTCCACGTCAATGGTGCTCAGCGCGGGCAGTTGCGCCTCTAGCACTTGCGAGACGGTATTGACCGCTACCTGTTTCGCTTGGGTCTCTTCTATAGGGGTGATGTTGATTTTTTCTTTGTTGAAAGAGACAAAAAAACGGGTTCCGCCCATATTGCGTAGTTGATTTAATGCGATATGGCGGTACGCGACGGGCAAGGACTGAAAAAAGGTGGTTGTCGACGCGAACATATTCGCCAAGCTGGCTGACGCGGACTCTAACCCCGCCAGCTGCGTGCGTTTGGATTGGGTGTACCAAATTGATGTCGCGATCACCTGTGCGAGCACGACGGACAATAGGGTAAGGAGCAGCGTACGCGAGAGGAGAGAGCGCGGCACGAGCCGTTGTAACCACTCATGATTCATATTGGATCTCAGCGACAAACATATAGCCCGCACCGCGGACGGTTTTGATTAGGTTTGCTTTACCATTATCACGCAGGCGCTGTCGTAGGCGACTCACTTGGACGTCTATGCCTCGTTCTTGTGGCTGAGCGTCGCGGCCTCGGGTGGCTTGGCTAATGGCGTTGCGATCTAACAATTGGTGGGGGTTATCTATAAACAACATCAGCAGCGCATAATCCGATGCCGAGAGTTCAATCTCCATGCCGGTGACCACTTGATGTAGCTGTTGTGTCGCCGGCTCCAAGCGCCATTGCCCAAACCGAATCGCTTTCGGCCGCGATAAGGTCGTTTCTTGCAATTGTTGGGTGCGGCGAAGCAAAGCACGAATACGAGCAATGAGCTGACGAGGACTAAAGGGTTTGGCAATATAATCATCTGCGCCCAGTTCTAGGCCAACGATTTGATCGGTTTCATCAGACACCGCGGTGAGCATAATGATTGGCACGCTGGAGTCTTTGCGAATGGCTTTACATAAGGTAAAGCCATCATCACCGGGAAGCATCACGTCAAGTAAGATAAGGTCCGGGTATTGGACCGCAAGCTTCGAGCGCATTTCATGACCATTTTGCGCGGTGGTCACTTCATATCCTGCTTTGGACAGATAGGCCTGCAAAAGCTCGCGAATTTCTACATCGTCATCAACCACTAAAATGCGTTTGGCTGCAGCCATAGCGCCGATACCCTTTTTTACCAACATCAATGAGCGCCATTATCGGTGGTTTGGGCCTGTGATGCTACTGACAATGACGCACTTTGCATAATTAATCAGCGACTTGATCAAGGTCAGACCACATCCTTTAGACAGAACGAACGAGAATGCAGGCAAACAAAGAATAAAATAGCCGAAATCGAAAAAGCCCTCCGAAGAGGGCTTTAGAAATCTTAGCGAGATGCTCGACAGGATTACTCGCTATCGCTGTGCATTGCTTTGTGAATACACAGTGCCGCGCCACCCCATGTGACCGCGAAACCTATGATCATCATTACAATTGCGCCTGTGGTCATGATTCTGTCTCCATATCGCGTGCGGGCGTTGTGGTTGAGTTCACGATGATGCCAACGACAACCATGGCAGCGACGAGCCCCCAACCTAGGGTGATGAGTTCGAACTGTGCATAGCCGCCGTATCCTTCATTAACCGTGTTGATCAAGTTTTTGGTGATGATCACGGCCAACATAATTGGGCTGACAAAGCGGATACACACTTCCATCCACTGGCCAACACTAAACTCAGACACGCGGTTAACGTATTGGCGAATATCGGAAAGTTTCACCAACCAGCCGACGACAATGAGTTCAATCAAACAGCTTGCTAGCAGCGCTACGTTGTTGACGAAGTAGTCCACCAAATCGAGAAGCAACAGGCCGCCATTGGTTGCAAAGGCCATCGAAACCACGAAGCCAACGCCGCAGACGGCTGTCGCTGCCTTTTCACGTGCAAGGTTCAGCTTATCCATGATCGATGCAGTCACTGCTTCGATAATCGAAATGTGTGAGCTCAGCCCAGCAACGACGAGCGCCAGGAAGAACAATGGCCCGAGGATATAGGGGATCGGCAGTAAATTGATCGCCGCTGGTAGCGTGACAAAGGCAAGCCCTACACCACCACTGACGACATCGGTAATGCCTTTACTTTGCTCTGCTGCCATGTAGCCCAAAATGGAGAAGATCAATACCCCTGCCACAATGGAGAAGCCGCAGTTGATCAGCACTGTCATCAAGGCGTTGTTGTTTACGTCCGATTTTTCAGGCAGGTAGCTGGAGTAGGCCAGCATGATGGCAAACCCAACGGACAAGGTGAAGAAAATCTGTCCGTAGGCGGCCGACCAGACTTTTGCATCCAACAACTTGCTAAAGTCAGGCGCAAATAAGTAGTTCAAGCCATCAAGGGCACCTGGCAGCATCACCACGCGGCCAATCAGCAAGATCACCATGATAAATAGCAGCGGCATCATAATCTTGCTGGCTTTTTCAATCCCACCTTTGACACCACGATAGACAGCTGCATAAGTGATTGCCCACGCGATGATCATCGGAATTGCAATATGCCATTGCCAATCGCCTAAGTTGGTGGGTGAATTTTCTCCTAGCTTCAAATAGTCAGAGAAAAAGAACGCGTTGGTATCTGTGCCCCAATCTTGGCCAAACGAGAAGCCAAAATAAGAGATGGCCCAACCAATAACGGCAACATAGTAAATACCGATGGTTGCGGCGATCAGAACTTGGAACCAGCCTAACCATTCAAACTTGGTATTGAGTTTAGAAAAGACCACAGGCGACGAGCCGCGGAGTTTTTTGCCTAACCCAAACTCCATGATCATAAAGGGGATACCGGCGGTGAGCATGGCGAAAAGGTATGGAATAAAAAAGGCGCCGCCACCGTTTTCGTAGGCCATATAAGGGAATCGCCAAATGTTCCCTAAGCCAATCGCTGACCCGACAGCGGCTAAAATAAAGCCAGCGCGCGAGCCCCATTGTTCTCGTTTCATATCTACTCCTTTGCGAATCGCTACCATCTTTCACCATATAGGTATCGCAGTGTTGTGAGGCTGCAGATCGTTTTATGGCTTATATGAAAGAAATAGCACATTCCCACAATTATAAGTTTTAACTTCCTGTTGCCCGTATGTTGAAATTTTTATCCAGGACGGGCATTGATGGCAGATTAAGCACTGGTCAGGCCTAAATCAATAGCCGCAAAACCAAGCAGTTAGCACAAAAATTTTTGTTAACTTGGTGTAAACAGTTATAAGTGGTGTTTCATGCTGGGCTTTTATTTTTTAGGTAGACGATTGAGCTATCAAAATTATCAATAGAGGCGAATGATCGTTATTTTGATTTGCTGTCTGGGTGACGAAAAAAACAGCAAAATGCCCCCTTGAATTTAAGTTCACACAGGTATCTTTACTCGCGGATCGTCACGATGAGGATAGGGAAAACATGATGATCGCCTCAGATTCGCCATTTTATTCACGACATAATGGCGATGTTTTTTGTCTTTTAATCAGTAGTTTAGATTTGTAAGAACGCGCCCAGTCGACGTCGGTGCAGCTTTGACAGGAGAGGGTATATACTTGGATTAATAGGTATTGCACCTGATCCGCGGCGTCTTTGGGGTTAATTATTATGTCAACAAGGAGTATCAACATGGATAAAACACTTGCATACGCACTGACAACCGCTGTTTGCGCGCTGGGTATGATTTTCACTTTTGCTGCTGTCGCTGTGTTGTCTTAATTATCATCGGTTCGCTGTTAACGAGAATGGACACTGGCGCCCTAATTGTGAGTAGCGACGTTGCGCGGTAAGCGTTACCATGCATAGCGGCGAGCGCGCTGGAAGTGATCGAATACACTGAAGGCGATACGCTAATCAAAAGCTGTACGCTAATAAATAGCTATGCTCGCATAAAGCGTTATGCACGATGAATAAGGGGCGAAAGTGTTAAGAAGTAAGCAAGCTTTGACAGACAACTCTCCCGGTACGGCAATGCCAATTGCACCGCGCCATTTTACCCGGCCACAGCGTATTGCGCTGGTACTGCAGGGAGGCGGGCAACGCGGGATTTTTACCGCAGGCGTGCTTGATGCATTTCTTAGTGCCCGCTTTGATCCGTTTCAACTTTATTTGGGCACGTCTGCCGGCGCACTCAACTTGACGGCATATGTATGCCAGCAGCACCGTTATGGGCATCGGTTTATCACTGAGGTCACCACGCAAGAGCGCTTTTTCCACCTAATGAAGTATGTGCGTCGCCAACACCATATGGATTTAGATTGGGCGCTTAGTACGGCATTGCCGGGTCATGAGGCTGCGCTGGACATTGAAACAGCGAAGCGACACTTGAACGGAAGAGGGGCCTACGCGTGCGTGACTGAGGTTGATACCCTGAAACCGGCCTTTTTCTCGATTACCGATGACACTTGGCCAGATGCACTCAAAGCAACCTGTGCCATCCCTTTGCTTTATCCGCACCCGGTTTGCATTAATGGTAAGCGCTATGTTGACGGTGGCGTGAGTGCCGCTGTTCCAGCGAAAGAAGCCTTCGCTCGTGGGGCGGATATTATTGTGGTGATTCGCACCGAGCCGACGTTGGAGCAAGACAAAGGCGGCCCAGAAGATCAAAGCCACTTTTTGGATACATTACGGACCAAGTTTGAAGCCAAAAAGCCGCAGTTTAAGCTCTCTGACTATCTCTCTAATTTTGAATTTAAGTACCGTCTAACCCGGTTTGAGACCTTTCAGAAGGAGTTGAACAAGCAGTTGGCCGAACTCTCCGAGCGCTACAAGTCTAGCCGTGAGCAATGGGTGAGCCGTGTTCGCGATGGAATGAGAGAAAAAGCGATGCAAAACGGTGGACGCTGGCTCTTTGGCGGCGACACGATTTACCGGTTGCAGTCGTTATCGGGTAAACCGCTGAGCAGCGAGATGCTCAAAATGCTCACTACGCACTATCAAAGCTATCAAAACGAATTGCAGTTTTTAGCCGAGCCACCACCTCGTGCACAGGTGTTACAAATTGCGCCGAGCGCACCGCTACAAAGCAGTGCATTATTGAGCAAGCCTGAGCAACTCGATGCGGACTATCAACTGGGCTTATCGCTTGGCAATCAGTTTATGGCGCAATACGGCGATGCTCTCAATACCATATCAACCGTTAAAAGTGAGGCTTTTGAGCCCACCTCAGTAGCGTTACCACACCAAGGATAGGTGATGACGGAGTTTGAAAAAATGCAGCGGGGGTTGCCGTATTCTCCAGCCGATGAGGAATTAACCTTATTTCGCTATGCTGCGCGCCGCTTATGCCAACAGTTTAATCGTATCGATCCTGAAGACGCCGATAACCTTGCGATAGTAACGACCAAGCTATTTGCAGGGATCGGATCCAATGTGGACATTGATGCGCCGTTTTTTTGTCACTACGGGATGAATATTGAAATCGGCGATAACGTTAGTATTGGACCTAATTGCACCATGCTTGATGGGGCCCATGTTCGGATCGGGCATAATGTCAGCATCGGTCCCAATGTAGGTATCTATACCACGCGCCATCGCGTACTGCCGCTCGACATTGCTCGTGGAGAGTGTGAAACCTCACAAAGCGTGATTGTTGGCAATAACGTCATTATCGAGGGCAACACTGTGATCAAAGCAGGCGTTGCGATTGGTGAGGGTGTGGTGATTGAGGCGGGATCAGTGGTGGATACAGATATCGAACCTTTTTCCATTGTGGCAGGTAATCCAGCCGAGGTTGTCCGGCGTTTACAATAGAGATAGCCATTACTTGGGTGGAAAATGTTATAATATAACATTTTCTAATTGGCATCCTGGTAACGCTGTAGTAATGTTAACGCCCTGATTCGGGTGTCAGTAGTAAGAGACAAATTCTAATGGTAAAAGTAAGGGCTCGGGTGCCTCTGAACGTTGGAGTAGGGAGCCACATCCCTGCCGAAATTCTATCTTTTGAAGGACTAGCGTCTGGACAGGAGCACGTTGCGCTTATTTTTAAACAAGCGGACGTGACCGATCCAACTCCCCTAGTGCGAATGCATTCTGAGTGCCTAACGGGCGATGTATTCCATTCATCACGGTGTGATTGTGGTGAGCAGCTCGAAGAAACGATCCAAAAGATGGGGGAAGATGGCGGGATTATCCTCTATCTTCGTCAAGAAGGGCGTGGAATTGGCCTGTACAATAAGCTTGATGCTTATGAGTTACAAAGCCAAGGCATGACCACTTACGAAGCCAATAACCATCTTGGCTTTGCAGACGATTTACGTGACTTTACTGAAGCCGCACAAATGCTAAAAGCCTTGGACATTCATCGCATTCGGTTAGTGACCAACAACCCGAAAAAGATCGAAGAACTCCAAGCTGCCGGTATTGATCTCAAAGAAGTGATTGGCACCAAAGCGCACCTCAAAGAAGGCAATCGCAATTATTTAAAAGCCAAAATTGAGCATGGCAAACATCGTTTGAATATCGAGCAAGATTAAGCGGTAGTGAGTTGTGCTTAGTCGCAAACTTTACGCAGGGGCAGTGACAGTCACTGCCCTTTTTCGATACAGTGCGGCGCGATATATAAGCTTTCACTCAAGGACGAGTCATGAAAACGCAATTTTGGCAGTATATTTTCCCACCTTTGCCACCCATTGCGATGTTACTCACCGTGGGTTTCGGTGTGTTGCTCAACCACTATTTTTCTTTTCCGTTCAGATTAGGTTCGCCATATTGGGCTGGGTTTCCGCTTGCTCTGGCCATCGGGCTGCTGGTGGCGGCGAAGTGGGCATTTCATCGTCATCACACCACCGTTGATCCAATCAAAGAGCCATCAGCCTTAGTCACAACCGGCATTTATGCCTATACGCGCAATCCGATGTATCTCGCTTTGGTACTGATCATCGTTAGTGCTGGATTCTACTTTAACTCTCTTTGGTGTTGGGGCTTGGTTCCCGCCTATATGACATATCTGTCGATGACCTTTATCTTCTCTGAAGAGCAGCGACTCGCTGCGCATTGGCCCGACGCTTTTGCTAAATATCGGGCACAAGTCAGACGCTGGATTTGAGATTAGAAAAACTAATCTCAATCATGATAAAGAATCGTGTTGCGGCGACTAAACGCCCATTGCTTTCCTCACTGCTCAGGCCTATTATCGCGCTGTCTTTTGTTGTGATGTTTTTCGTGTGCCTAGCGTAAAACTTTGCAACACCCACTTATCAAATCATTATTTCGCATAATTCATTTTTAGGAGTGTAGGAATGTCTTCGGCAATGCCTATGGGTAAGTTGTTGCTGCTCATTGTAATGCTGGCTGCGGTGGGTCAAATGACTCAAACCATGTATGTTCCATCGATTGCAGCGATGGCCGCAGATTTCTCGGTATCACCGGCGCTATTGCAGGCGGTGATGGCGTGCTACTTGATCCCGTACGGGTTGTCTCAGTTTATTTATGGCCCCATCTCTGACCGCATTGGGCGTAAGCCCGTTATTTTGGCCGGCCTTGCCATATTCTTGGTCGGGACAGGGATCACGCTGTTGGCGCATTCCTATTCGTGGTTTTTAGTGGGCAGTGTGGTGCAAGGCGCTGGGATTGGCTGTGGTGGCGCCATGGCGCGAACCTTGACCCGAGATTGTTTCTCTGGCGCGAAGTTGCACCGTGCCAACAGTTTGGTGAGTATGGGGCTTATTTTCTCACCATTAATGGCGCCTTTATTAGGAGGATACCTTACCGAGGTGTTGAACTGGCGGGCGAGTTACTTTTTCTTGCTGCTGCTAGCGATCGTGGTCTATGCAGTGATGGCGCTGCGTTTTACCGAAACGTTACCGCAAGAGGCACGTCAGCCTGGTAATTTTATCGGTCGTTACCGCCATGTCATGAGCTCGCGACGTTTTCGAGGTTACCTGCTGTGTTTGATTACGGTCTTCTCGGGCGTGTCGGTCTTTGAAGCGGCCGCTGGGGTGATTATGTCTGATGGATTACATTTATCACCGACGCTGATCAGTATCCTTTTTGTAGCGCCACTGCCTGCCTATTTAGTGGGCTCGGGCCTATCTAGTCGGTTTGCCGATACCATAGGCTACTACGCGACATTGACGCTGGGTAGCGTAATGGCATTAATGGGGGCAGGGATCCTTGTTGTATCAGGATTGATGGGCGAGGTTTCTGTGTATAGCTTGATTAGCGGCGGTTGTGTGTATTTTGCCGGTGCAGGCGTGTTATTCCCTGCGGCCAGTACGGGGGCACTGAGCCCATTTCCTTATCATGCGGGCACAGCGGGTGCTATCTTGGGGGGCGCTCAAAACCTGCTTGCAGGTCTTGTGACGCTAGCGGCCAGTCGATTAGGTGTCGCGAGTCAGCTTTCTCTGGGCTCAATGATGCTTGCTCTCGGCATACTGGCGAGCATTGGCTTGATGATGAGTTATCGTGCGGACCAACACGGGGACGATCCTACCTCGGCACCGGTCCACTAAGGATACAAATGCAAACGGCAGCATGGGCTGCCGTTTTTAACTTTTCATCCAGACCATAGCGGTCGAGAAAGGCGAGCTGTCACGTCAATCGTAGACGTGAGGTCTGCCATCAGTGCATTTGTGTGGGGCTGCGTTTCCACAATAAGTGGCAGAATTTTTCTTCCGGATCGCGGCTGAGTAGCATACGCACAAACACATCGGCCAAGGCGCCTTCTTTTGCCATCCCAATTTGTACTTCCGCACAGTGGGCGAGGTTGATGTCAGACCCGACATGCTCAGGCCAATCGCTGCCGACTTCAACCACGATGGCGCCGCCGTCTTCCTCAAAATGGGATTCGTATGCCGCCAAATCGTCATACTCCAAATTATCCGGTGCCATCTCCGCGAAGATCTCAAAGGCGGTTTCGAGGATTTCATCCAAGCTCATTAGCGCTGATTGCGTCATTGGGTGCTCTCTATTCGTTCTGGACGTGCTCGGACTATACCACGGTGGTTACGAATTCTCAGCACGTCAATTATCCAACGCGACAGCTGGCAAGGATTATGCTTAACTTTACGCAGAGCCCTGTACTCAATTTAAGCAAGCGCGTTGATACAGCGTGAGATTCGGTGGTAGAGCGTTGATTTGTCCATGCAGATGACCAACAATAGCGCACGCATTCAACCTTGTGTGAAAGTCGTGACTCAGTTGCAATCTCAACCGGCTTATTTACCAGAGCCGGATCGGCGCTCGCCGCTACAATCTGAATTTATCCCTGTCATGGTCAAAGCGATCAAACAGCTTCGTGCTTTGATCGGTAAGCGGCTTCACAGTGTCTACGTGAGCGGCGATATTGTCTGGCGTCGTGCGACAGTGGGGGAGTCTGTCCTGCATTTAACCGTGGTATGCCACCAACCACTAACGCTTGACCAATCCAGTGCCATGAATACCTTGTTATGGCGAATTAAAACCAGCCATAGCAAAGTCATCGATGGCTGTCATATCGACACTGTGACAGTGTCACAAGTTCGTGATTTGGCCGAAATCTTTCACTGGGGCTTCTTTTTCAAACATCGTGCAATGTGCTTGTATGGTCAAGATCTTTCCGAGAGTTTTGGCCATTTCGAGGCGAGTTGGGAAGTAGCGAAAGCGATGAATCCTGATTTGAGCGGTAAACTGGCACGTGCCAAGCATAAAATTCAAGCGGCCACGACATGGAACACGCAACTGACTGCAGCTCAGCGCATTGCCGATACCTTAATTCGTGGTGCGTTTGGTTTGGTATTGCATAAAGAAGGAACGTGGACGGAATCTCTACCTGACTGTGCAGAATTGTTTATTAAGCATTATCCTGCTAAACAACAAGCAATTGAGCGACTTTTTATCCTGCTAGATCGCAAACCTGTAAAAAAACGTGCTGTTATGATGCTCCTCAATGACTTTGGTGACTGGTTGATCAAAGAATATGCACGTATTGACTTTAAAATCGGTTAGCAGGACCAATACGCAGTGTATATCAACCCGTTATCCAAAAACGTGGTTACGATAATCTGTGAGCTGGCCCACCTTATACCCTACAAGTTGCTAACGGAATCTGATCTTGGTCAATAAAATAGTGTAACAAACTTTTCACAAATGAAGGTTTGATGAACTATAAAACGCAATTGAGCCGTAGCAGTTGTGCTCCATGGATGTATTTATTCAGTATTTATGACTAAATAAACATTTACATCGCATGCATGATTCGGTAATCTCGATTGCAGATAGTCACCGTGAGTGAATAATTAATCGACAATTTGTCGTTTTATCACTGTGACACAAATAAAAATTCAGGATTCAGACGTATGCAAAAAACTGACTCTCTCTCGACGACGGTGCCTTCGATGAGAAATATTCTGATGTTCGCCATCCCATCGCTTCTTGGCTTACTCCTCTTTATGACGCCGGTGAATTTCGGCGACGGTGTCACCATCCCCATTGCGGTCATGGCCGGAAGTGTTCTTGATCTATTGGGCGGCTCGGCAACCGCTGTGGTCACCGCATTGGTGGTTTTCAGTGCGGTCACCTCATTGATTGTCACGCTAGCCAAACCCCGCTTTATTACTCGTCACGGTTTCCTCAACGGCCTATTCAATGTTTCACCGATTTGGCTAGCCACCCGTGTGATTGGTGGTGTATTTGTTGCCATGACCTTCTTCGGTTACGGCTCTGAACTGATCATGGGTGAGCTTACTGGCGCGTTTGTGCTTAACGATCTGCTGCCTATCCTGCTGTCTGTGTTTATTTTTGCCGGATTGCTGTTGCCATTGCTGACCAGTTTTGGCCTGCTGGAGATGTTAGGCGCCGTTTTCACCAAAGTGATGCGTCCATTATTTGGCTTGCCTGGCCGCTCGGCGGTTGACTGTGCGGCATCTTGGTTAGGCGACGGCAGTGTCGGTATCTTGATGACGAGCAAGCAATACGAGCAAGGTTTTTACACGCAGCGTGAAGCCGCGGTTGTCGGTACCACCTTCTCAGCGGTATCGATCAGCTTTAGCTTGGTTGTGATCGCCCAAGTTGACTTGATGCACATGTTTACTTGGTTCTACTTGGCGGTGTGTCTGGCGGGGATTGCTGCAGCGATTATTGTTCCTCGTCTTCCGCCACTTTGCTGGAAAAAAGACGAGTTGATTGACGGCTCAACCCGCGAATCGAACGAAGAAGTGTTGCCTGAAGGCCATACTACGCTGAGCTACGGCTTACAGTGCGCGCTTAACCGTGCTGAAAAAATTCGCTCGGTGAACAGCGTACTCAAAGAAGGGGCTCAAAACGCAGTTGACATGGTATTGGGCGTACTCCCTGTCGTGATGGCGATTGGTACAGCGGCATTGATGGTGGCTGAGTACACCAGTATCTTTAATGTACTAGGTGCACCGTTTGTTCCTTTGCTTGAGCTACTGCATATTCCTGAGGCGGTTAAAGCATCAGAAACTATGGTGATTGGTTTTGCGGATATGTTCATCCCTGCCATTCTTGCCGCGGAAATTGATAGCGAAATGACTCGCTTTGTGATTGCAGCGATGTCGGTCACGCAGTTGATTTACATGTCAGAAGTGGGCGCTTTGCTGCTAGGCAGTAAAATCCCAGTCAAAATCTGGGAACTGTTTGTGATCTTTATTTTGCGCACCTTGGTGACCTTACCGGTGATCGCTGGTGTTGCACATTTGATTTTCTAAGCCGATAGGCCAGAACAGTCTGTTAAGCGCCTCGCGTTTTCAACGTGGGGCGTTTTTTTTGGGTCACGAATCCATGCAGTAGCACGTTATGCTTGGTATGGTAAATGCACGCGGATTATCTCGCATGTCACCACTCGTCTATCACGACATGATGAGCGGTAAGGGTTTAATAAGGAGATGGGATGAAAATAGTGACACTTCATGGGCTGTACATGCACGGTGTGTTTTTGATCCCGCTAAGTGAACGCCTAGAAAAGCAAGGACATGAGGTGCTCAACCTTTCTTATAACACCCTAGATCCGGACTTTGAACAAATTGCTCGTCGCATCAATGCGTTTATTAATCATCAGCCCACGATTTTAATCGGCCACTCGATGGGCGGGCTGATTATTCGTCGCTATTTGGAGCAGAGTGCGCAATTAGACGATAACCCTGCTGATGCGGTACACGCGGTGATTACCCTCGGCACCCCCCATCAAGGAGCAACACTCGCCAAGGTGTTTGATGATTTAGGGTGGGGCGGCTGGCTGTTCCAACGGAGCCAATCTATTTTGTTGCCCGATGAGGTGATTCCCTGGCAGGGATTACCGCCTTTACACAGTATTGCCGGAAATTGCCCGTGGGGCCCAGCATCACTGCTGATAAAGAACCAAGTTTGCGACGGTACTGTGCTGGTCGAAGAAACCAAAATCGAAGGCATGAGCAGCCATGATGTCTTTCCGCTCACCCACATTACATTGCTGTTTTCTCGTCGGGTGAGCGATAAAGTGATCGCCATTATCGACAGCTACCAGCCTGCTTCCGACCAAGCCGTACAAGTTGAACCCTAACGCTAATGTGACGGAACCTCATCGGCGAGCCAGCGAGCAATAAATGTCCCCTCAGGGTCGTATTGTGCAGTTTGCTTGTCGAGATTAAACCGACGACTGCCGCGCGGGTCTGCACCGACACCGGCGAGGTATTGCCAATTACCATAGTTAGCGGCGACATCGAAATCAATCAGTTGCTGCTCAAAGTAAGCTGCGCCGTAACGCCAGTCCACACCGAGCTCATGCACCAAGCAGCTCGCGACTAATTGACGACTCCGATTCGACATCCATCCCGTGTGTTTTAGCTGGCGCATGGCGGCGTTGACGATCGGGAAATCGGTGTTGCCTTCACGCCATGCCATAAAGGCTTCGGCGTAAAACGTGGTGAGCGGACGTTTATCGGCAATGCCTTTAAAACGGAAAAAGCGCGCTCCGTAGTGATACAACATCCACTGGAAATACTCCCGCCACAGGAGCTCAAAATAGAGCCAATAGGTAGACTCATTTTTTTCCACATTACGCTCATAACGGTCCAGCTCTGCAGCGACCCAACGCACAGACAAACAACCATTGGCTAGCCATGCGGATAAACGGGATGAAAAATCCCAACCATCCAAACCATTTCGCGTCTCTTTGTAGCGCTGAATACGATGGGTATCCCATAAGTAATGATTCAGTTGCGCGCGGCCAGCAATCTCTCCACCTTGATATGGTGCAATACGGCGATCCGATAAAGGTGCGGGCTCGGTAACTATGCCATCGATAGGACGCGGTAAGGACTCTGGCACGGCAAGCGGTAGACGTGGCGGAATGTCGCGCTTTTCGACCGCTTTTCTAAATTGCGTAAAGGTGGCTGGAATATCCGGTAAATCAAAGGGTAACTGATGCTGACTAAACAGTGTATGTGCATCAGACACCATCACACGTTGTGGAAACCGGCTAACAAGGGTATCTATTTGCTGGCGCTCAAAGGGGCCTGGGTGATCGGTGACACCAATAACATCAATTTGATGTTGAGTACACAGGTCGGCGAGCACTTCCAAAGGTGTGCCTGTTCTAATAATGAGTTTTTGCCCCATGACGTCGAGCGCGCGATGAAGCTCGATAAGGCTTTGCCACAAAAACGCTTCGCGCTGAGGGCCGAGATGTTTACTTTGGAAGTGATCGGCGCGTGACCAGCGTGGATCAATGACGAACACACAGGTGAGCTCGTCACAGCTCGAAGCAAGATTGGCGAGAGCAGGGTTGTCATGAATTCGAAGGTCGTGGCGAAACCACATCAGTCCGCGTTGCATGTTGATCTCCTTTTTCTCGCCAATACGCCGAGAATCGACATCCAGATTGATCAGTAAGTATGGATGCCGATGTTTTAAACAGCGAATTGGGTCTAGGATTAGATCTGTCGTTGACGCTGCGCCCAATAGCCAACAAACACAAAGACGCCTACCACAGCGCACATCAGCCATTGATCAGGCCATGCGCGCATTTTCGCGGCGAGCCAAGGGGAGACTGCCACAATAAATGCGCCATAGCCAAATGCATTGATGCCAATAAACACCAAGGTGCGGACAAAAAAATTGTGGCCGGTCAGTAAACGACGCAGGGTACGATTAATGTCGTTACCAAACACCACCAATAAAGATGCGGTGACCGCAACGGCGATCTCGTTTAACCAAGGGGTTAGCCAAGCGCCACCTTGGGCAAGCCAAGAGATAATAATATTCATAATTCGTCACACTCTGTAGAATGCTGCTAGGTTACTGATTTCTACTAGCGACTTCCAGCCTCAACGTAAGTCGCGCGGTAAGGAGAAAACATGAGAATTGCCTCGATAGGGTTGGGTGACATCGCCCAAAAAGCATACCTGCCACTGCTTGCAAGTTGGCCCGAACTTGACTGGGTCATGTGCAGCCGCCARGCCGATACACTAGCGGAACTGGCGCAGCAGTATCGGGTGGCGCACACAGCAGCCAATGTTGAAGAAGTCTTGGCGTTGAACGTGGATGGGGTGATGATTCATGCTGCTACTCATGCTCATTCGGCGTTGGTGCGTCCGTTCTTAGCCGCAGGTATTCCCGTGTTTGTCGACAAACCGGTGGCCCAATCGGGGGCGGATGTTGAAGCTCTCTTTAACCTTGCTGAAAAGCATAATACGCCTTTGTTTGCAGGATTTAATCGCCGTTATTTGCCGCTGTTAAACGCCCATTTAAACGGACAGCGCCCAGAAGATGAACTCGGCTCGCCCCTGTTATCGTTACGGTGGGAAAAGCATCGTCATGCGCTGCCAGATGCGCCCCGTCGATTCATTTTCGATGACTTTATTCACCCGCTTGACAGTATTAACCTGCACGGTGACATGAACATTGATGATTTGGATGTGTTTGCCCAGTTTGATGAAGGACTGCTCGCGCGTTTAGATATTCGTTGGCATCGCGATAATAGCTTATTTGAAGCCAGTATGAATCGCCAATATGGCGCCACCAAGGAAACCATTGCCGCAGCCTACCGTAACGAGTGCTACTTCTTTGATGGATTTACGCGCGGTGAGCGTATGCAAGACAATCAAGTCGCGCAATTGTCTCTCCCTGACTGGACAGGCATGCAGGCCAGTAAAGGGTTTGAAGCCATGCTGACCCACTGGTTTGAGGTCGTCAAAACGGGCCGGATAGATGCCGCTATCACCGCACGCAGTGTGGCCTCTCATTGGGTGGCCGAAGACTTAGTCGCCTATTGTGAAGCGCTGCGAGACAATGGTTAATTTGGCTTCACGGTTACGCTGTTTTTACGCGTTCTGCCGTGAGGTAAGGCATCAATAAGGCTCGCACATTTAAGGTGACATCCAATTTGGCAGCCAGCAAATACAGCCCCGCAATTTTTCGATGCAAAAATAGCGCATCCGCCGGCGGCGTATGCCAATAGCCTTGCTCCATACTCAGCGCCATCCCACGGTTGCGTAAACGGGTGGCTAAATCGGCTTGACCAAAATTAAAGGGCGCATCCGCCGCTATTGGCTCACAAGCGGTGTTCACAAGCTCAAGCACACTGGCTTTTTGCTCCGGTAAGATCGCCTCGGCAAAAAAGCCAATCTGGGTCAGCGCTGCGTCAATGCCGGGGTTATCTTTTTCAATGGCAGCTAAGAACAACTTGCGATAGCCCTCAGTAAATCGTGAGGTGTACTGACGGGTGGCACCAAAATCGAGCAAGACGATACGGCCACTTTCTGGTTGGTATAAATAATTGGCGAAGTTAGGATCTGTTTGGACTTCCCCAAACACAAACACCTCTTCAAAGAGTAGGGTAAAGAGTTGACTCACCGCGCGGTGACGCACGGCAGGCTCGGCTTTTGTTAGGGTTTCAATCGGTTCACCCGCCATAAAATCCATGGTCAACACGCGATCTGTGGTTAAGGTTGAATGGATATTGGGCACCACTAAATCCGTATGAGCATTCAGCCGCTCGTTAAAGCGCATCATTGCATTCGCTTCTTTACGATAATCGGCTTCATCATGCAGCTGTTGCTTCGCTTCATCGAGTAAGGCTTGGTAATTCGCTTCTTTGGGGATCAGGCCACTCAAGCGCAATAAGGTAATCACATTATCGACATCGCTATCGATGCTGTCTTTAATCCGCGGGTACTGGACCTTCACCGCCACTTTGTCACCAGCATCAGTATAAGCTTCGTGCACTTGGCCTATCGACGCTGACGCGATGGGCGAAAAACGAAAGTGGGTAAAAGCTTGCTTCCATTCGGGGCCCCACTGCTCGGTGAGTACTTGGTTAAGTTGGTTAGATGGCATAGGCGTGGCATGATTGCGCAATCGAGCCAATAAATCACTGAGCTCGGGTGGGATCAAATCTCCCGCATCCATTGACAGTAACTGACCGACCTTCATCGCTGCACCGCGCAAATCCGCCAGTTTGTCCGCTACATGGGCGATATTAGCCGGCGACATCACCAAATCTTTACGGCTCGGCCGATTGCCTTGTGCAAACTGCTTCGCACCTTCCCACGCCACATTCGACGCCACACGCCCCGCTAGGGAAGCCAACGCTCCTAACCGAGAATATCGCCCATGAGGAACCTTGCTACTTTTCATCACCGTCTCCTTGTCACCCACTAAGTGTACGGTATAAACCGAGGAATGGTTTGGTGGAGACGAGCTGAATACACGCCACGATATGACACGGTTCCTACCAGTTACATGACACTTCAACCAGTATCACAGCTTCGCTAATTGAGTGTTGCTTAGTTCATAGAAAACAGCTGGTTATGTTTTATCCTGTCTAGCCAAGTAGTAGCATTTGCTTACAAAATTAGTCTGTAGGGTAAATGCTAATGAAGCTGATGTTTAAAACAAAAATACTGCTGCTTGCCATTGTGCCGCTTATTGCCTCGATATTGATTTTGAGTGCAATCACGGCAGATAACGAGCGGACATTAATAGAAGAGAACATTGCCACGTTTCGGGAAAAATTAGTCAACGAGCGTAAAAAACAACTCGAAGAAGTGACTCAGGTGGCCGAGAACATTGTAGAACGCATCAATCCCGGTACCAGTGAGGCACGTCTGGCGGCGCTGAAAACGGCGCTTACTGATGTGAAATTTGGCGAAGCGGGTTACTTTTTTATCTACAACAAACAGGGGATTAATGTGTTTCACCCTGTTAAACCAGCCCTTGAAGGGAAAAACCTGATTGATTTTACCGATCCGAAAGGCAACAAGGTTATTCAAGGCCTGCTTGAGGCCGCACAGCGAGGCGATGGCTTTTTCAATTTTATGTTTGATAAGCCCGGCGCTGACCAGCTGATTGAGAAAATTGGCTATGCGGTGATGATCAATAATGGTCGATGGTTGCTTGGTACCGGTGCCTATATCGATGATATCGAGCGAGAGGTAGCCGCTTATCGCAGTGAAGCAGAGCAAGCATTGGATGCTCAGATCTGGCGTTTAACCTTGCTTGGTTTGGGCACGGTGATTATCACAGTGTTGCTAGTGAGCTGGTTTGCGCAGCGCATTGGTGAACCGGTGAAAAACATGCTCGATAAGCTGAATGATATTGCCAGTGGCGAGGGCGATCTCACTCAGCGCTTGCATGTGCACGGCCATGATGAAATTGCCCAACTTGGTCATGCGTTTAATCGCTTTGTGGACAAACTACAGCAAACTATTCAACGGGTCGCTCAGGTCACCGCACAAGTGAATAGCACTGCCAGTGATATGGCGCGGCAGACCGCGACGGTAGCCCAGCACTTACAAACTCATGATAACGAAACCGAGCAAGTGGTGACCGCGGTGACAGAGATGAGCTCTGCTGCGCAGGAAGTAGCACAAAACACCACGCAGGTTGCTGATGCGGCTACGTCTGCCACCCAAGATGCGCAAAACGCGCAAACCCAAGTGCATGAATCTATCGCGTCGGTTGAGCGGTTGGTGGCGAAAATGAGCGAGTCGAGTCAGCAAGTGGATCAGCTTAAAGCTCAGTCGGATAAAATTACCTCGGTACTGTCTGTGATTGGTGAAATTGCCGAGCAAACCAATCTGCTGGCGCTAAATGCAGCGATTGAAGCCGCCCGTGCGGGCGAGCAGGGAAGAGGCTTTGCGGTGGTGGCCGATGAAGTGCGCACCTTGGCCAGTCGTACCCAAACCAGCACTCATGAGATCCGTGACATGCTTGATGGTCTACACGTGCATGTAGATAGTGCCGTGAAAACCATTGCCGACAGCGATCAAGAGTGCCAAAGCATGGCAACGATTTCAGCGCAAATTGGCGAGCGAATCACCTCGGTGAGCGCGGCGTTCTCGCAAGTAAACGATATGACCTCGCAAATAGCTAGCGCGGCGTCAGAGCAAACCACGGTCACAGAAGATATTCATCGTAATCTGGTATCGATTCGCGACATTGTCGCTAGCTTGTTGACCTCAAGTGAGGCATCGTCACACGCTGCGGAAGAGCTGAGCTCGCTTGGTCAAGATCTTGATACCTTGGTGGGGCAATTTAAAGTCGCCTAATTCAATAGCATGATCATTATTCTCGGCACACGGGATAAAAAGTCATAAAGGACGCTTACGGCAAGCGTCCTTTCGCTTTACAATAGCTATTTTAGCGGTATTATGCTGACGCAAACGTTTGCTTATAACATATTGTGCGCTATTGAGAGGGTTTCATGCTGCCTGATGTCGAGATCTGTCGTAACACCACACTCGCCCCCATATCTACCATTGCCAAGCAAGCTGGCCTTCTTGACTCAGAGTTTAAAACGCAAGGTAGCTATAAAGCCAAAATCTCTCTCGATTGCTTAAAGCGTCTTGCCCCCAAGCGAACGGGAAAGTTAGTCCTGGTCACCGCCATCACTCCCACGCCCTTGGGTGAAGGCAAAACCGTCACCACCATCGGTCTTGCGCAAGGCTTGGCGAAGCTGAATCATTCTGTGACAGCATGTATTCGTCAGCCTTCGATGGGGCCCGTATTTGGTGTGAAAGGTGGCGCAGCTGGCGGTGGTTATTCGCAAGTGGCTCCGATGGAGGAGCTCAACCTCCATCTGACGGGAGATATTCATGCGGTGACCGCGGCGCACAACTTGGCTGCTGCGGCTATTGATGCGCGAATCTATCACGAGCAACGTCGAGGTTATGACGATTTTGAGGCGCGTAGTGGCTTAAAAGCGTTAAAAATCGACCCAAATCGCGTGGTATGGAAGCGGGTGATGGATCACAACGATCGCGCCTTGCGTATGGTAACTGTGGGTAAAAACGAGCCGGGCAAAACCATCAACGGCTACGAGCGTGAGGGCGGATTTGATATCTCGGCCGCCTCTGAGCTAATGGCGATTCTGGCATTGGCGAGCGATCTTCGCGATCTGCGTCAGCGCATCGGCCGCATAGTGTTGGCTTATAGCCATACCGGTGAGCCGATCACCACCGAAGATTTACAAGTAGCTGGCGCGATGGCGGTCAGTATGAAAGAAGCGATTGAACCCACCTTGATGCAAACCCTAGAAGGTGTGCCGACACTGATTCACGCCGGTCCGTTTGCCAATATTGCCCATGGCAATTCGTCGATTATCGCCGATAACATTGCGCTTAAGCTAGGTGATTATACCGTCACCGAAGGTGGCTTTGGCTCGGACATGGGATTTGAAAAAGCCTGCAACATTAAAGCGCAAGCATCCGGTAAAGCGCCAGACTGTGCAGTGATTGTGGCGACATTGCGCGGCTTAAAAGCCAACTCGGGTCACTACAATTTACAGCCTGGTCAGCCTATGCCCGACGCGCTCTTTGCGGATGATAACGAGGCATTAGTAGCAGGGTTTGAAAACCTCAAATGGCATATCAATAATGTGACTCAATATGGTGTGCCGGCGGTGGTGGCGATTAATCGCTTTCCACAAGACAGTGATGCGGAGCTTGCGACACTCAAGGCGATGATTGAAGCGCTGCCCAACAAGGTGCGGGTAGCGATCAGTGAAGGCTTTGCCCAAGGTGGCGAGGGTACGCGTGAACTGGCGGAACAAGTGGTCGCGCAATGTGAAACCAATACATCATTCTCGCCCTTGTATCACGCCCAGCAAAGCTTGGAAGAAAAACTAATGGCGGTTGCGGAAGTTGGTTATGGTGCGGGAAGCGTGACGTTAAGTGAGACCGCGAAACAGCAACTGCAACAATTTAAAGCGCAAGGATATGACGGCTTGGCAGTCTGTTTGGCGAAAACGCCACTGTCTATTTCAACCGATGGTGCGATAAAAGGCGCTCCCAAAGGCTTTGATGTACCGATCCGCGAGTTGAAATTATGCGCGGGTGCCGGATTTGTCTATGCCTTATGTGGCAACGTGATGACCATGCCCGGTCTACCGGAAAAACCAGCGTTTATGAACCTTGACCTTGATGATGAGGGTAATATTGTTGGGTTAAGTTAATGACTTAGCGTCTTGATATCACTTTTATTGAGAAAAACGTCGATGGCAATAACAAGAGACCACACTTTAACGTCAGTGACATTGACGCACTATTGCGCAAAAAGTACAATCGAGAGTCGCTTGAACGTATCGTCGGTATAACGAGAGGAGGAAGCCATGCAAAACAAGCGTAATAAGGTAAAATCTACCGCTTTCTCTGACTTCGTGCGTCACTCATCGTCGAGAGAAAAGCGAAAGTTTTTTGATAAGATAGTGAAAGAAACGATCAAAGAGCAGCAAGACATGCTCACAAAAGCAGAGCAAATAGCTAAATGTCAGTGATCGTTTATATACCTCGCGAGAGCCGCTGTTGTCAGCGGCTTTTTTGTTTTTGCTAGATGCGGCCACGCTCGTCATTGTCTTCATGGTAGCGTGGTGTGGTATCCTCTCTGACCTTAATTCTCCCACCGACTGTGAGCCTGACTTGAAAAAAATCGCGGTTTTTGTCGACGTTCAAAATATCTACTACACCACACGCCAAGCCTACGGGCGTCAGTTTAATTATCGCCAGTTGTGGCAAACCCTCAATGATATGGGGGAGGTGGTAACCGCGTATGCCTACGCCATTCGCCGCGATGACGATCAGCAAATCAAATTTCAAGATGCCCTTCGCCACATTGGCTTTACCGTCAAGCTTAAACCTTATATTCAACGCGCCGATGGCAGTACCAAAGGCGATTGGGATGTGGGGATTGCCATTGATGTGATGGAAACAGCACCCGAGGTTGATACCGTGGTGCTGTTATCCGGCGACGGAGATTTTGATTTGCTGATGAACAAAATCCGCGCGCGATATCACACTGAAGCGGTGGTACTTGGTGTGCCTTCCCTAACGGCTAATTCCTTGGTGAATAGCGTCGATCGCTTTATCGCGATTGAAGACGATATGTTGTTGTAGGCACGGCGTTTAGTTTGCGGTTCTGGGACAATTTCTGATTTTATGTTGATGTTGAAGTGAGTAAACGATGTACAAATTAATCGCCCTGGATATGGACGGCACCTTGTTAAACAGCGAGAAAGCAATATCTGCTGAGAACAAGCAAGCCATTGCCCGCGCGCGTGAGAAAGGCGTGACTGTGGTATTAGCGTCTGGCCGTCCGCTTGAAGGCATGCAGCCTAAGCTAGACGAACTGGGAATCGGGTCGGATAAAGACTTTGTGCTTTATTACAATGGCTCGATGGTGAAAAACGTAGGGACCGATGAGGTGATCTTGCAAAAAGGGCTAGACGGCAAAGCCGCCAAAGCGCTGGCTCGACATGCTGAAGCATTGGGTGCCTACGTGCACGCGTTTAGTACTGAGCACGGTTTAATTACACCAGCACAGAATCCGTATACCGAGATTGAGGGCAAGATCAACGGCCTAGATATTACCGTGATGGATTTCGAGACCCTAAGCGATGATCATCCGATTATCAAAGTGTTGATGGTGGCAGAGCCAAGCAAGTTAAACGAAGTGATCAGTGCGTTACCATCCGTGCTACGCGAGGAATTTACGGTCGTGCAAAGTGCGCCTTTCTTCCTTGAGTTTTTAAACCCTGCGAGCAATAAAGGGGCGGGAGTGGCCGCCATTGCAGCGCATCTAGGTATTCAACCCGATGAAGTGATTTGCATGGGCGATGCTGAAAATGATCACGCGATGTTGGAATACGCGGGCCTTGGCATTGCGATGGCGAATGCCATGGAAGCAACCAAGCAAATCGCGGATTACATTACCGAAAGCAATGATGAGCACGGTGTGGCCAAAGCGATTGAAAAGTTTGTGTTAGCAGCGGATAGCGCCGTAGCGTAAAACGAACAAGCATGAATCAATGGGGCGGGTGTTTGTGCCTGCCTCGTTTTAATTTCATGGTATTGATGGTGTTGTTTACTGATGTGGTGTGACCCTATCTTGCTTTAAAGAACAGGTAGCGGTATTCGCGGAAAACAAAAAAACCTGCTAAAAAGCAGGCTCTCTGGAAATGGTGCGTCCGGGCAGACTCGAACTGCCGACCCCCGCCATGTCAAGGCGATACTCTAACCAACTGAGCTACGGACGCGAATTTCAAAATGTGGTGCGTCTGAGTGGACTCGAACCACCGACTTCCACCATGTCAAGGTGACACTCTAACCAACTGAGTTACAGACGCATAATTTTTTGTTTCAAGCAAAGTGGTGCGTCCGAGTGGACTCGAACCACCGACCCCCGCCATGTCAAGGCGATACTCTAACCAGCTGAGCTACGGACGCACAGTGCTTGAAAGCGGGATGAATAGTAGCGAGTTCATCTGTGTCACGCAAGCGCTTGAGCGCACTTTTTTGCACATTGACGTCTGTTTGGCGATTTGGTGGTCAAATTGATGGTTTTTCACCATTTTTCTTTATGATCGCGACGTGACAGGCGGACACTTACCCGCCTAAGGTCACGTTACAGCGTTGGAACAGCTGTTGCCATACATCGGCATGATGACGAATGGCCTGTTTATACGTCGTGTATGCCTCGCCTTGCCAATAGGCGGATTTATACGCAGAAAAAGGCGGAGGCGTTTCTAGGGAGGCAAGTTGGTTTAATGTTGGCGATACATCACGATACAAGCCGTCTACGCGCGCTAAATAAGGTTGTACTTCACCCACGTAATATTTGTAAAACACGGTTTTTAATCGCTCGAGGCGGGTAGTATCAAAATTTTCACCACACAGTACTTTGGATTGATTGTCGGCAATCAACTGGCTGGTTTGATTAAGCCAATCCGTATGTGCTGTCAGGCTGACGAATAATGCGCCTAAAATCGGTTGTTTTTCAATACTTTCTTGCCACTCAAGAATGCTTTCATAAGTCGACGATGGCTGTTGAACCAAGCGGCCGAATTGCGTCATCGCGCTGACCGCATTGCTATGCGCGGGAAGTTCAACCGGCAACGTGTGAATCGGCAATGACCACTGTGCTTGCCAGGCGCTGCTATCAATCACCGTATTCCAGATAACGGTGGGAAGTTGCTGGGTTTTGCTTACGATGGCGTCATTGAGCGCGGTTCGGATGCTGTCATCTTTCACCTTTGGCAGGCACTGCTTAGCGACACGGATAAAACTGAGTTCGTAATCAAGCTGACGAAAGCGATCGGCGACTTTTCCCAGTGAGGAATTACGCTCGGCAATTAAATTAAACAGCCCGCATTGGCGCAGTTCATAGGCATCGAGTAACCCTAAACGGAGATCGGCGATGGGTTGTACCAGCTCCCGTTTACGAGGCAAAGAGGGCAGCGCCGGTAGGCTAAGGGGAGAGGGATCCGCATCCAACACATTTCCGAGGCGTTGTTGGTAGTCGGCCATCATGGCTTTAGCCGGATCGGCTGGTTCACAAGCAGTCAGCAAGCTTATCGATAGAACAATCAGAAGGGGAGCGAGTAAGCGCATAACACGGTGATTCCTTTAGCGTCGAYGCCAGTCGATACGAAGGCGACCCGCAACCCGATCGCCACGTCTCATAGTTTACGCGCCTTACTGAGTTTATGTCAGTAGGATGGTTTTATTCCCGTTACATCGCTCTAGAACCGATAAGGTCGATTATCGAACAGCGGGGTCGACACTGTCGATACGGATCACCACCGCGTCGGGTCGCCAATATTCAAATTCGCAATCCATCAACTCACCATCTTGCTTGTAGTTGATTCGGCAGATTTTGAGGATGGGTTGTCCATTGGCAAGGTTCAATGCTTTGGCAACGTGAGCGGGGGCTGAGGTGGGGATGACTTCAAACCGCGAGCGTTTCGTTTCGTAGTGATATTTGTCTCGGTAAATCCCTGTCAGTGACTGGGTTAAATCCTCAGTTAAGATACCTTCAAACAAAGCGGCTTTCAGCACATTCTCGACAAACAGTACCGCTCGACCATCGATATAACGTAACCGCTCAATGATATGAATGGGCAACATAGGGCCTGCGTCTAGCGCACGAGCGTACTCACCGGATGCGACTTCGTTGCGCACTCTGATTAATCGAGTATCCGCGCTGCGATCTTGTTCGCGGATCATTTGGTGGAAGTGGGTCCGAGATAAAGGGTTATAGCCAATTCGCGCGGGGGATACATACCAACCTCGACGCTCTTCGCGATAAATCAGGCCTTCGGTCTCCAGTGAAATCAGTGCATCTTTAACCGTGATACGCGTGGTGCCGTAGAGCTCACTGAGCTCTCGTTCCGAAGAAAGCTTTTGTCCTTTTTGTATCACGCCTGCTTGGATCTGCTCCCGCAAATTTTGCTTGATATATGTCAGTTGCGTGCCGTATTGGCGAGTCTTGATAACACTCATCGGTGATCGAGTCCAGAAAAGAGAATCTCTGCAAGATAAGTCAAAGAGTTAACAAAAAGATGACAGTGATAAGTCGCTTGGACACTCCCTGCTTGCAATAAAAGTGACATGAAATGTAAGCAGAAATGTCAATCGATTGATGCCTAATCGTCACATTCGCGCCCTAGCATGCAAAACGAACTTACTGACCTAGTCCAGAAGGATGAAGACCATGAAAACTTTGCTAAGTCGTTCCGTTGCTTTACCGGCGAAGCGTATGGTGCCAGCAGCACTGATCGCCGCAACACTGGCGTTCCCCGCCGTGGCGAAAGAGACCAATCTTGAATCTCTGACCAAGGCCGCCCAGCAAGAAGGCGCTGTTTATAGCGTAGGCATGCCTGACAGTTGGGCGAACTGGAAAGGCACTTGGGCGGACTTGAAGGCAAATTACGGCTTAACCCATCAAGATACGGATATGAGCTCGGCACAAGAAATTGCCAAATTTGAAGCTGAGAAGAAAAATGCCACCGCGGATATCGGTGATGTTGGGTTTGCTTTTGCGCGTGTTGCGGTGAAAAAGGGCGTGACCCAGCCCTATAAGCCGAGTACCTGGGATGATATTCCTGACTGGGCGAAAGACAAAGAGGGCCACTGGGCGTTGGCTTATACCGGCACGATCGCGTTTATCGCCAACAATAACTTGGTGAAAGATGCGCCAACATCGTGGCAGGACCTACTCGAAGGCGATTATAAAGTCACGGTTGGGGATGTGGGCGTTGCGTCTCAGGCAAACAATGCCGTTTTAGCGGCTTCATTTGCCAATGGCGGGGATGAATCCAACCTAAAACCTGCGATTGATTTCTTTGCGAAACTGTCTAAACAAGGACGCTTGTCTTTTACTAATCCAAGCATTGCAAATCTTGAAAAAGGTGAAGTTGAAGTTGCCATTATGTGGGATTTTAACGCGCTGAATTACCGCGACAAAATTGATCGTGAGCGTTTCACAGTAAATATTCCTCAAGATGGCTCCGTGATTTCTGGTTACACCACCATTATCAACAAATACGCGAAAAACCCCAACGCGGCGAAGTTGGCGCGTGAGTACATTTTTAGTGACCAAGGGCAAATTAATCTTGCCGAGGGATATGCTCGTCCGATTCGTACCAATGTCGCCTTACCTCAGTCGATCCAAGACAAACTGATCGCCAATGACCAATACAGCAATGTGCGCCCAGTGACAAACTTCTCGGCATGGGAAAAGTCAGCGCGCCGTCTACCTCGTCAATGGCAAGAAAGTGTGCTTATCCACCAGCAATAGAAGTCGGTTAGTATGAATAATAAGGTGATCCTTGTTGTTCTTGACGGACTGAATTATCAGGTAGCCCGTGATTGCATGGGCTATCTGAACGGTCTTGTAGAACAACCTCATTCCCAATCAGCGCTGCGCACCACGCTTTATCAGCTGCAAAGTGAATTGCCATCCATGTCACGTCCGCTTTACGAGTGCATCTTAACCGGGATCCGCCCGATAGAAAGTGGCATCGTCAATAATGCGATTGTGCGTTTATCCAAGTATGATTCAGTTTTTAGCTTGGCGAGCGCACAAGGTAAGGTAACCGCGGCCGCGGCGTATCATTGGGTCAGCGAGCTCTATAATCGTGCGCCTTTTGAGCCGGTTAGAGATCGCTTTACGCATGACACATCACTCAATATTCAGCATGGCTGTTTCTACCATTGGGATCATTACCCAGATGAAGCCTTGTTGTTGGACGCAGAGTATTTACGTCGTACTTTCGGGCCCGATTTTTTGCTCATCCATCCCATGAATATGGATGACCTTGGGCACAAACATGGCTTGGACTCTCATCAATATCGTAATGGTGCACGGCATATCGATAGTTTGCTCTCAAATTACATCGAAGCTTGGGTCGCCGACGGTTATCAAGTGCTGATCACTAGCGATCACGGGATGAATAATGACAGATCGCACGGTGGCACGTTGGCAGAAGAGCGCGATGTGCCTTTGTTTGTTATCGGTGAGCGTTTTAGCCATCAAGCCTGTCAGGTAAAACAAACCGAACTGTGCGGCACTGTGTGTCAGCTATTGCAGCTCGACCACCACAAACCCTTTACTCAGGAATTGTTAGCATGATGGACAGTTCTCTTACTCCCACGCACACCCATGCAGCGGCCAAAGCCAAGATCACCTGGGTGACTCGACTAAAACGGTGGAAGCCCGCACTGTGGTTAGTCCCTTTTGGCTACTTTTTTTATCTGTTTCAAATTGCGCCCATGGTCTGGGTGTTCGTTAATAGCTTTATTTACGATGACACATTAAGTGTCGATAACTATGTCGAAATCATCGACTCAGCGTTTATGCTTCAAGCGTTTAGCAATAGCTTGTGGTTAGCGTTTTGGTCGAGTGTGGTGGGATTGGCCATCGCAACGCTGTTAGTGTCTTCGCTGCATCGCGTCGATTCTAAACTTCGTGATGGCGTGATTGCCTTTACCAATATGAGCAGCAACTTTGCCGGCGTTCCATTGGCGTTTGCCTTTATCATTATTTTGGGCACCAATGGCGCCATTACCTTGCTCCTCAAGCAATACGGTGTACTGGGCGAGTTTGACCTTTACGGCAGTGGAATTTGAAAATAAATATAGATCGCCAACAACCCCCACTTGCCGTAAAGGTCAAACTCGCCCAGTACACCGTATTGCTTGGGTTTGGTATCGGGCGATTTATTCCTTGAGCCCAATCTGGCAGCGGCGATTTCTGTCATTTTGATGGTGTTACTGGCGTTTATTACCGTCGTCAACCAATGGCTTATTGCAAAAAGCTACGCGGGCAAAAAGGGGAGAAAATAGCGATGGATGCGATGAATACTCGATACCACAAAACCGTGGTTTACGGCATTGTTGGCGTGATGCTAGTCCCGATCTTAGCGACCTTAATTTATTCATTCTCATCGCGTTGGGGCGCTACCATTTTGCCCGATGGATTAACGTTGGATTGGTATGCTCAGCTTGTCACCGATCCGCGTTTTTTACAGGCGTTTGGCCGCTCACTGTTTATTTGTGTCGCCGCGTTGACGCTCAGTGTGGTGTTGATCTTGCCGGCTATCTTTGTGGTGTTTTACTACTTCCCAACGCTCGACAAGCTTATGAATGTGATGATCCTGCTTCCCTTTGCCGTACCACCTGTGGTGTCTTCGGTGGGCTTACTTCAGCTTTACGCTGACAGCGAGATAGCACTGATTGGCACTCCTTGGATTTTGATTGGCACCTACTTCACCATTGCGTTGCCCTTTATGTACCGTGCGATTGCCAATAGCTTCGAGGCAATTCACCTGCATGATCTGATGGATGCCGCTCATTTACTGGGGGCGAACACTCGCCAAGCCTTTTTACTGATCGTACTACCGAATGTGAAAAAAGGCCTTATGTCGTCGTTGTTCTTATCGTTCTCTTTTCTACTTGGCGAGTTTGTTTTCGCCAATATCTTGGTGGGAACCCGTTACGAGACTCTGCAAATATATCTCTACAATATGCGTCAAACCAGTGGTCACTTTACTTCCGCCTTGGTCATGACCTATTTCCTGTTTATTTTCTTACTGACTTGGCTCGCAAGTCGTTTTAGCCGAGGGGTGAAATAATGAGTTACGTTCGTGCCAATAATCTGACGAAACGCTTTGGTGATAACACTGTCTTTGAAGACATTGAGTTCACGATTGAGCAAGGCGAATTTATTACTTTGTTGGGGCCGAGTGGTTGCGGTAAATCAACCTTGCTACGCAGCCTGGCTGGCTTGAACCCCGTTGATGATGGTGAGATATGGGTAAATGGTGAAAATATTACTCACCAAACGCCTCAGCAGCGAGGGATTGGCATGGTGTTTCAGTCATACGCCTTGTTCCCCAATATGACGGTTGAAGCCAATATTGCTTTTGGATTGAAAATGAAGCGGTGGGGGACGGCTGACATCCAACGTGAAGTGGCTAAGGTTATTGCGCTGGTTGATCTGACGGGGAAGGAAAAACACTATCCACACCAATTATCTGGCGGACAGCGTCAACGTGTTGCCCTTGCTCGCGCTTTGGTCGTGAAACCGCGAATTTTATTGCTAGATGAACCACTCTCGGCACTGGATGCCAAAATTCGCAAACACCTTCGCCAGCAAATCCGTGACATTCAAAAAGAGATGGATTTGACCACGATCTTTGTTACCCATGACCAAGAAGAAGCGATGATCATGTCAGATCGTATTTTCTTGATGGACAAAGGTGAAATCGTACAAGCGGGCACGCCGGAAGCCATTTATACCCAGCCGGCCAATGAATTTGTTGCCGGCTTTATGGGCCATTACAACTTGATAGAGGCCAAGAAAGCGAAACAGCTGTTTAATCTGGATACCGAGTGGAAAGTGGCGATTCGCCCTGAGTCCATTTATATCAAAGAACCGGGACGCCAATATGGCTCACATATTTCCGCGCCACGTGTCGGTCGGATCCATAACCATCAACTGCTTGGTAATGTGATTCGCTACCAAGTGGCGGTCGATGACTGCCAGCTCACCGTGGATCTTCTCAATCGCTCATCTGAGCGTTTGTTGGCGAACGGTAGTCAGCTCGAGCTGCTTTTTAACCTTAATGAACTCCAACCCGTGAGGCCTTAGCTATGTCGTCACCTTTGTACGTTTTTGATATGGACGATACCTTGATTAATGGTGACTGTGCCATGTTGTTTAACGCGTTTTTGGTAGAAAAAGGCGTGGTGACGCAATCCGATTTTTTAAAGGAAGATCAGCGTTTAATGCAGCTTTATACGCAAGGAAAGCTCGACATGGCGAGCTACCTTCAGTTTGCGATGGCGCCCCTGACCGACTTATCCGTCGAACAGGTCCATGCGTTGGTAGAAGAGTGTTTGCACACCAAAATTTTACCTAAGCAGTTTGCCGAGTCGAAAACATTGCTGGCGCAGTTAGACCGTGATGGCATCGATAGAGTGATTATTTCAGCCAGCGTCACGTTTCTTGTCGAGGCGGTGGGGCACCACCTTGGGATCCCTGACGCCTTGGGGATTGATTTAGTGACAGCGCGCAATCGTTATACCGCTACCATTGCCGGCGTACCAAGCTATCGAGAAGGGAAGGTGGCACGTTTAGAGGCATGGCTAAATGCTCAGTCAACCGACTATTCAGCGATTCACTTTTTCACCGACTCGATCAACGACTTGCCTTTATGCCAGTACGCTGATTATGTTTACTTGGTCAACCCTTGTTCGCAGTTACGCGCCCAAGCTGACCAGCCCAATTGGACGATTTTAAGTTGGGAATAAGTTAAATGTAGGGGAGGAGGTTGCCCTGCTGACAGAAAACCTCAGCAGGGCGATAGGATTAGCGTTCTGACATGGCAAGTTGAAACTCAGACGATTGGTTGCGCATCCAAAACAATCGCAGACCGAGCAAGAGGGCGGCGGTGGAAATACCAATAATGATCCCAACCCAAAAACCGTGAGCGCCCATTGCCGGTACCAGCCAATCTGTCATGCCTAATACGTAGCCGAGTGGCAAACCAAACACCCAGTAAGACACCAATGTTCGTTGGAAGATGGCGCGCATATCTTTATAACCACGCAGTGCACCGGCGGCAACCACTTGAATAGAGTCGGTAATTTGATATACCGCTGCCAATAACATCAAGGATGAGGCCAGTGTCGCCACTTCCACATTGTCCGAGTAGAGTGCGATGATGGGGTCGCGGAGCCAAACGGTAAGAATAGCCGTAATACACGCGGTGCTTACGCCAAGCCAAATACCAATTTTGGCCGAATTGCCCGCACCTACCGTGGTGCGTTTGCCCAGCAAATGACCCACGCGAATACTGACCGCTGCACTGAGGCTCATAGGTAGCATAAAAATCATGGTCGAAAAGTTAATCGCAACTTGGTGAGCGGCCACGGTAATCGGCCCCAGCGGAGCAATCAAAATCGCAATTGCTGCAAACAAGGTCACTTCAAAAAAGAGTGACGCGGCAACAGGGAAACCGAGGCGAAACAGGCGGATTTGTTCTTTAAGCGCGGGCGCATAAAGCGAAACAAACAGCTGTAAGGTGCTCAGTTTTTTACTGAATACCACATAAATCCACATCAATACGGCCATCAGCCAATACACAATGGCGGTTGCGACCCCACAGCCGACACCGCCAAGCTCAGGCGCACCGAGTTTGCCATACACAAACATCCAGTTTAACGGAATGTTGGCGGCAAGGCCGATAAAACCAATGACCATCGCGGGAATGGTCATCGACATGCCTTCGCAAAGGTTACGAATCGCTTGGAACACCAAAAAGGCCGGAACCGCCCAAATCACGGCGTGTAAGTAACCGATTGTTTTATCGGCTAATGCAGCTTCAACATCCATCAAGTTGATGATGACGCCAGCTTTATACAAAACCAACCCGATAGGAATACTCAGAAACAGCGCCATATAGAGGCCTTGCTGAAATTGATAGGGGATCTGGTCGTCCTTGCTTGCGCCATTAAGCTGAGCAATCATCGGGACCATAGCCATCAACAGGCCAATACCAAACAAAATAGCTGGCATCCACACACTGGATGCAACGGCGACGGCGGCCATGTCGGTCGCGCTATAGCCACCGGCCATGACGGTGTCGACAAAGCCCATCGACGTTTGCGCGATTTGCGCGATAAAAACTGGAATACTGAGCCTAATTATGGCGCTCGCTTCATCACGATACTGCTGCACGACTGCCTCAACACGGTTGTCTAAAAGGGAAGGAGGGAACAGATAATACGAGGGAGATTATACGTGCTAGAGCGGTGAAAGAGAAAGCAAAACTCGGCACGGCGCCTGTATTTCTGACAGACGGGACAACGTTGAGTGTGTCGCGTTAGATAGGCCCGAGCGCGTCTTATCAGTTAAAAGATTTGCTCGTCGTCTGCATCGACAAATAAATTGACCGTTTTATGCAACTCATCAATCTGCATATTGTAGTGAATGGCATTGCAGCAATTTGGGCAATCTTCATAGAACTCTTGGTTTCCGCCGCTTAAATCAAGCGTAATATCAAAACGGTGCCCACAATGGGGGCAGCTCACGATCCGGTCAGTGATGTCTTTCATTATTCCTCCTCATGATGGGACGTCACTTTCTCTCCAATAAGGGTTTCTTGATAAGTATAGAAGATATGATGAGGCGCGGCTCTCCTCGGGCAAAGTATATCGAGGTGCTGAGGGAGGTGGCAAAGTGATGGAAATAAAAGAGGCGGCCAATGCCGCCTTATGGAAACGCCCATGAACGATATCGGTGTTACAGCATCTCTGAGGTAAAGTCGCCAAGACTCTCAAGTTTGTGATCCGCAATGGCAAAGCGTGGATCATCCCATTCATGAGCGGCGGGTACCACAATGGTTTTCATCGAGGCCGCTTTGGCGGCGAGTAGACCAGTGAATGAGTCCTCGAAGGCAACACATTGCTCAGGCTCAACGCCTAGTGCTTGCGCAGCATTTAGGTAGACTTCTGGATGGGGCTTTCCGTGCTTTAAATCACCGGCGGATTCAATAATAGAAAACTGATCACTTAACCCTAATGCATCTAGCGTTGGGTGAATGAGCGACAGGGGAGACGAAGACGCAAGTCCGATTTTAAGGCCGGCTTGGCGGCAAATGGCCAATGCCTCTTTCACGCCCGGCATCATGGGTTTTTCTTGCTGAACCAATTCGACCACACGCGCGACGATACGCTCTCTAACCTCGGCATTTGACGGGCCTTGCCAAGGTTGCGTACGTGCATAGTGTTTTACAATTTCATCGATTCGAACACCAGTGGTGTCACGGGTGTCTTGCAAACTAATGGAAACTCCTAGCTTTCCTAGCTCTTCGGTTTGAACGCGTTGCCAGAATGGTTCGGAATCGACTAATAAACCATCCATATCAAATATCGCGGCAGATAACATTGCCAACCTCGTTTTAAGGGAATAATCAATGTGAGGAACTTATTCGACGCATAAGCACCGATTTCGAACATAAAGTGGTACTAGGTGTTTAGAAGACTTATCAACAAATACCTGCGCGATGAATGGTATGTTGATTGATAACGCCAGTAAAGCACGAATTGTCATCGATCGCGGGTATCGCTGTCACGCCATGGCGAAGCATTAGCGCTAATGCTTCAGTACAAAGGCTAGAAGCAGAGATGAGGATAGGATGAGACTGAACTAAAGTGTGCATTTTTACCCTGTGGCAACAACCTTTTGCAAAAGCTCTTCTTAAATCTCCATCGGTAAACACACCTAAAACGTGTTTACTATTATCTATTACCGTGATGAGGCCTAGTCCTGTTTGACACATGATAGTTATTGCGTCCTGTAACTCAGTGTCGGGAAGGCAAAATGCTTGCTGATGTTTTTCTTCTATTAAGTGTTCAATGCGTGTAATCAACCGGCTTCCTAATGCACCTGCAGGATGAGATAGGGCAAAATCGTGTTTATCAAACTGGCGTAGTGTCATCACAGTGAGTGCCAATGAATCCCCTAACAGTAACGTGTTCGTCGTGCTAGAAGTGGGAGCAAGTCCTAGTGGGCAGGCTTCTTGGTTTGTGTTGATATCAAGCGCTATATCACAGCTACGCGCTAACGGACTATTGAGATTGCCCGTTACCGCGATAGTTGTAATCTTTTTCATTCCCATCAGCGTTTGTATTTTTTGTAGCTCATGACTGTTGCCCGAGTTCGAGATCATGATGACGACATCCTCTTGCCCAATCATGCCCAGATCACCATGAAGCGCCTCTGTTGGATGAATAAAGAAGGCTGGTGTGCCTGTAGAAGCTAATGTTGCCGCAATTTTTTTGCCAATATGGCCCGATTTTCCTACGCCTGAGACTATGGCCTTTCCTTTGCACTCTAAAAGCAATGTGGTTGTTGCAACAAAAGAGATGCCTATAGAGGAATACAACCTCTTGGCTTGATTAATCTCTTGTTTTATATAGTTTTTACCTATTTCAATCACCTCTTTTTCCGTATAAATCATACTGATACACTTCTCCTAATATATGCCTAGATTTTTATTGTAAAAGCTCTTATTGAAATGTTCTAAACGTCTCAATGAGCAGATAATAGCGAGTTCATAGCTGTAACTGGTCCTAAAATAGACATTTATGTGATTATCGTCACTAATTGATATGAAATAAAACTGAATTTCACTTTTATTTGGTGCTGAAATCCAACTTCAGCTTTTCATAATAAAAAACATCGTGAGGTTGGTCACGGCTTATCCACTTTTTGCTTTTAACTTATCTTTCAAAGTGAAAATATGAGTGTGGTTAAACACAAAATCATAATGAAAGAGGTTGTTTATGGAGTGGATAATTCATGGTGCGGAATGGTTTATCGGGCTGTTTGAAAAGGGAGGAGAGGTTTTTTTAGGGATGGTCACAGGGATACTTCCTCTGCTCATTTCTCTACTTGTAGCAATGAACGCATTAATTCGGTTTGTTGGGCAAGAAAGAGTTGAGTGGCTAGCCCAAAGATGTGCAGGAAATCCAATTACACGTTATTTAGTGCTACCTGTCATTGGTACTTTTATTTTTTGTAATCCAATGACATTAAGTCTTGGCCGATTTTTACCAGAGCGTTATAAACCTTCCTACTATGCGGCGGCTTCTTATAGTTGTCATTCAATGAATGGATTATTTCCTCATGTTAACCCCGGAGAGCTGTTCGTCTATCTGGGTGTGGCAGGTGGTATCACAACACTAGGATTACCGCTTGGGCCTTTAGCTGTGAGCTATTTATTAGTGGGTATGTTCACTAATTTCTTCCGTGGTTGGGTAACTGATCTCACTACCTACTTTATTGAACGTCAACAAGGCGTACAACTCGATAGAAATGTGCATATTATCCAATAATGAAAAGGGGAATAAAGATGTCTAAATTACTGGTGATAGAAAAAGGCAGTAGTGGTTGGGGTGGCCCATTGAAGCTCCCTGTTCAAGAGGGTAAAAAGGTTCTGTACATCACTGGCGGATCTTGTCCTGAGATTGCACATAAAATATCAGAGGTGACTGGTTATGAGCTTGTAGATGGCTTTAAAACAAGTGTGCCAGAAGAAGAGATTGGCGTTGCGGTAATTGATTGCGGCGGCACACTGAGGTGTGGCCTTTATCCTAAAAAAAGAATACCTACAGTTAATATTCATTCTACGGGAAAAAGTGGTCCGCTAGCCCAGCATATTACTGAAGATATTTATGTTTCGGGTGTGACTCCTTCGGGAATAAAAGTTGTCAGTGCAGTAGGGAATGAATCTGTTGCTAAAGATAAAGCAAGTAATCACGTTGATAATGTAGAAGAAAAAGTATCAAGCACAGGAGGAGCCTCTATTGATACTAATAAAAAATTGAGTCAGCAAAGTGATGGCCTTTTAGCACGGGTAGGCTTGGCGATGGGAGGTGTGATGTCGACATTCTTCCAAGCGGGGCGGGAAACCATTGATACCATTATCCAGACAATCCTTCCTTTTATGGCGTTTGTCGCGATGCTTATTGGCGTTATTATGGCATCAGGTTTCGGCGACTTAGTTGCCCATGGACTGACACCTCTTGCACAAAACCCTTTGGGACTAGTGACGTTAGCATTGATCTGCTCTTTTCCTTTGCTTTCACCTTTCTTGGGTCCTGGCGCCGTTATTGCGCAAGTCATTGGCGTACTCGTAGGTACTCAGATTGGCATGGGAACCATTCCGCCTCACTTGGCATTACCCGCATTATTTGCGATTAACTCGCAAGCCGCTTGTGATTTTATCCCTGTGGGGTTAGGGCTTGCTGAAGCTGACCAAAAGACAGTGGAGATCGGTGTGCCGTCGGTTCTTTATTCACGGTTCCTAACTGGTGCGCCAACTGTATTGATTGCTTGGTTTGCCTCGATGTTTATTTATCAATAGTAGGAGGGGCGTATGTCAGCTTTATATCAAGTAAGAATAGAAAGTCTCGGCGAGTTTGCTAGCGACGCGTTAGAAGAGAATATGATGATTCTATTTTCTAACATTGCTCCCGAGGAAGTAAAAGACTATTGCTTTATTCATTGTCATGATCAATTGAAAGGTGAGATTAAACCAGGTAATACATTAAAGATTTCAGATCGCTCATTTTCTATCACAGCAGTGGGCGATGTTGTGAATAAAAACTTAAGTGAGTTAGGTCATATAACGATTCGCTTTGATGGTGAACATTCTGCAGAGTTTCCAGGTTGTGTACATGTCGAAGGTAATCGACCTGATAATATCGTATGTGGCGATGAAATTACATTTTATATTAACTAGAGTTGTCTAGAGGTATTTATGAGTAAAGTAGCATTAGTTGTCGGTGGTGGCCAAACATTGGGTGAGTTTATTAGCCGAGGATTAGCCGATGATGGTTACCGTGTAATCGTTGCTGACTTAAATGAAAAGAACGCCATTAGTGTTAGCAAGGAAATTAGCCAAGAGTATGGCGACGAAACTGCCTTTGGCATCGGTGTTGATGCGACCAATGAATCTAGCGTTAAAGAAATGGTCGAGCGAGTCGACTCCCTTGTCGGTCGCATTGATCTTTTAGTATATAATGCTGGTGTGGCAACCGCATCTAAGATTGATAGTTTTGAGTTTTCAGACTGGCAACTATCAATCAATGTTAATTTGACTGGGTATTTCTTGTGCGCAAGAGAAGTCTCTAAGATAATGATAAGAGAAGGCCGTGGTGGACGTATTATACAAATCAACTCTAAGTCAGGAAAGGTAGGGTCTAAGCACAATAGTGGATACTCTGCTGCCAAATTTGGTGGAGTTGGACTTACCCAGTCTTTAGCACTTGACTTAGCTGAACACGGTGTCACTGTTCACTCTTTAATGTTGGGTAATTTACTTAAAAGTCCAATGTTTCAGTCGCTTATTCCACAATATGCCAAAAAGCTGAATGTTGATGAGGCGGATGTCGAACAGATATATATCGATAAAGTGCCTTTGAAATCCGGTTGTGATTATCAAGATGTTCTAAATGTGCTTAAATTCTATGCCAGTGATGAAGCGTCCTATTGCACGGGGCAATCCATTAACATAACTGGTGGACAAGTTATGTTTTAATTTGATGATTTTAAAAATAAAGGGGTGGAAGGCCCCTTTACTTTAAGGAGCGTTATGGATACTACTTGGTCGATGATTTATGTGGCGATAGTCGCATGGGGGCTTCAAATTAGTTTTGGCTATTTTCAAGTAAGAGCGTTTAACCAAATATTAAGGGAATTGTCTCGAAAAGGAAGTGTTAGAATTGGACGGACGAAAAGTCGATGGAAGCCTAGAACGGTCGTTATTCTCGTGACAGGCGACGATGAAAAGATTGTTGATTTTGCTTACATGAGTGGCGTTTCAATTTTCTCTCGCCCAAAGCGTAAACCGTGTCTTATCGGCCAGTCTCTTCCTTTATCAAACAACGTGTTATCGCAACTAAGCTCGCCGCTTCAAGAGGCGATAAGTGTCGCAAACCTTAGATGATTCGATTTTTACATCTTTCATTCTGAAAGCTATGTGTTTACAGTAGTAAGTATATCAAAAGGTGGATGATGTAATGAATTTGGATAAAAGAAGAGAGAGATTGCTAGAATTTCTCAAGGCTAATGGTAAAACGTCAGTCAATCAACTCGCGTCTACGTTTGACACCTCGGGCGCAACAATCAGGAGTGATCTCCGATCGTTGGAAGAAGACGGCTTGGTGATTCGCCGCTATGGCGCGGCTGAAGCTGCAACATTTCCTCACAGCAATGAGGATTGGCCGATGGATATCAAGCAAACCTTAAACCTTGAGCATAAGTCTCTTATTGCGCAGACTGCGTCGGGACTGGTTCAGGATGGGGAGTCTATTATCCTTGACTGTGGTAGCACCACACTACAAATGGTAAGCCATCTTCAACATGTTTTAGAACTCACGATCATGACAAATAGCATTCATATTGTGAACGCTATCGCTGAACTTGAGTCGCCGCATACTGTTTTGATGCCAGGAGGAACATATCGGCACAAATCAGCCTCGTTCCACGGTGCTCTCGCAGAGCAGGCATTTCAGAAATTCTCGTTTGATAAACTATTTATTGGCGCTGATGGCTTCGATCTTACTCAAGGTACCACGACATATAATGAAGCTTACCAAGTGAGCCAGGCTATGTGTCAGGCAGCAGGGACCATCATTGTTGTTACTGATTCGAGTAAGTTTGGTCGACGTAGCCCTAATGTGGTTGTACCGATTAACCAAATAGACGTGCTGATCACGGATTCTGGCATCGATCCAGAGCATGTTAAAACGTTGACACAGCAGGGCATAGACGTACGCATTGTCTAGTTAAGTTACCTAAAGGAAAGCAACGTTTACTATAAACCTCAACCTATTGGCTTCCTAAAAATAGCTTATCTAGCAACTGCTCTGTTTTCGTTAAATAAGCGCCGCCGAATAGGTTTACGTGGTTGAGTACGTGATAAAGGTTATAAATGTCTTTGCGCCGTTGGTAGCCTTCATCTAACGGCCATTCGGCGTGATAACCATTGTAGAAACTTTCGGGGAAGCCGCCGAACAGCTCCGTCAGTGCGATATCGGTTTCACGATCGCCCCAGTAACTGGCAGGATCGAAGACGACTGGGCCGTTCACCGATAATCCGGCATTGCCATGCCATAAATCACCATGTAACAGAGATGGCTTGGGAGAGTGGCCCGCTAAAGCGAGTTTTACCCCTTGAATGATGGCTTCGATGTCGCCGAAATGGAGGCCTTTTTCGGCAGCAAGTTGCAACTGCCAGCCAATCCGTTGCTCAGCAAAAAACTGACACCATTTGCGGTGCCAGCAGTTACGCTGCTCCGTCATGCCGATGTAGTTATCATCATCAAACCCATATTCAACCTGTTCGCCCCAACGGTGATGGCGAGCGAGGTGTTGGCCCAGTAGATAGGCTTGGGTGTCATCGAGAGGTTTAATCGGGAGATAACTTAATACTAATGCCGCTTGATCTTTCACCGGGCCAACATAATGGACCTGTGGCACTTGTATTTGTTCACTGATAGCCAGTTGTCGCAGTGCTTCTGCTTCGGCCTCAAAAACGGGTAGGCATTCGCGTTCATTAATTTTAACGAAGAACCGCTGTGCTTTATCGTCACTGACACAATAAGCGTCGTGAATATCACCGCCAGAAACCGGCGTTTTTTCTGTGATTTCAAAATCAATATTGAGTTGATCTGAAAGGTGAACCGACAGTGCATGCCACATAAGCGACTCCGTTACATCGAGGTCAGGGGGAAGTAACAGCGATTGGTTATATATTAGCCTATGATTTCGCCCAATATCTGTGGAGATGGCGACACTTTATATAAAAAACGACCCAAATCCTTAGTTCTGCGTGTGTTAACACGATTCGTTAGGACAGGGCCGTTTCACTCATGGTTAGATTATGTAGATAACGCGCAAATCATTGATGCAAACTTGGCAACGCGCCAGCAGGCATCAAACGATTGTAGGTGCCTGTTTGGAGGAGTGCATTTGCTTTTTCAATATCAGGGGCAAAGTAACGGTCCTTGTCGTAAAAAGGCACGACGCCACGTAGCTCCGCCTTCGCCTGCTCCAATTTCTCTGAGCTTTTCAGCGGTGCTCGGAAGTCGATACCTTGGCAAGCAGAAAGCAACTCAACGGCGAGGATCCCACGTGTATTACTGCTCATGTCTTTGAGGCGACGGGCGGCAAAGGTAGCCATAGATACATGATCTTCTTGGTTGGCCGATGTGGGCAAGCTGTCAATCGAGGCTGGGTGCGCTAAGGTTTTGTTTTCGCTTGCAAGCGCGGCGGCGGTGACTTGCGCGATCATAAAGCCCGAGTTAACGCCACCATTGTTAACCAAAAATGCAGGCAGCTTGCTGAGGTTGCTATCGATAAGCAGGGCCATACGACGTTCAGATAAGCTGCCAATCTCGGCAATGGCTAACGCGAGGTTATCCGCTGCCATCGCCACCGGCTCGGCATGGAAATTGCCCCCAGAGAGGATGTCACCATCTTCTGGGAAAACCAAAGGATTATCAGATACTGCATTGGCTTCGGTGGTCAATACGTCGGCAGCGTGGCGAATTTGCTGTAAACACGCGCCCATCACTTGCGGCTGACAGCGCAGCGAGTATGGGTCTTGTACTTTTTCACAGTTTTGGTGGCTATCGCCAATTTCACTGGTTTCACCCAGTAGATGACGATAGGCAGCGGCGGCATCCATTTGCGTCTGATGTCCACGCACAGCATGAATGCGAGGATCAAACGGCCGGCGACTTCCCAATGCCGCTTCGACGGATAGGGCACCACACACAGTGGCGGCAGCATACAAATCTTCGGCTTCAAACAAGCCTTCTAGTGCAAATGCCGTGGATGCTTGCGTACCGTTAAGTAGCGCAAGGCCCTCTTTAGGCCCAAGCGTGATCGGGGACAGTCCGGCAATTTTGAGCGCGGCTTCACCTGAGATCACTTCGYCTTTGTAGCGTGCTTGGCCTTCACCCAATAAAACAGTACTCATATGCGCCAAAGGTGCGAGGTCGCCTGAAGCGCCAACAGAGCCTTTCTTGGGAATACAGGGATATACTTCATGATTAATCAGTGCTGCCAACGCTTCGACGACGCTAAAACGAATACCCGAATAGCCGCGCGCAAGGCTGGCAATTTTGAGCACGATCATCAATCGTACTGTGGCATCGTCCATAAACTCGCCAATGCCAGCTGCGTGAGATAATACGATGGAGCGCTGCAGTGTTTCCAAATCATCAAGTTCGATACGGGTGTTGGCAAGCAAGCCAAACCCGGTGTTGATGCCATAAACCACACGTCCTTGATCAAGGACCTCTGCAACTGTGTCTGTGCTTGCTTTCATGGTGGCTTCAATGTCATCTGCAAATGCAATTTTTACCGGTTCACGGCTCACTTGGCGTAGCTGGGCAAGCGTGAGCTCGCCCGGTTGTAACGTCAATGTGGTCATTTTGCTCTCCTTAGCGCAGCGGCTGGTTAGGAATATCCAGCAGCGGTAAATCTAGGTTCTGTTCTTTGGCACAATTAATCGCGATGTCATACCCCGCGTCAGCGTGGCGCATCACTCCGGTTGCAGGGTCGTTATGGAGCACACGACCAATACGTGCATGGGCGTCATCTGTACCATCACAGACAATCACGACGCCTGAATGTTGCGAGAAGCCCATGCCGACGCCACCACCGTGGTGAAGTGACACCCAGGTCGCGCCTGATGCGGTATTAAGTAGCGCGTTGAGCAAAGGCCAATCAGAGACAGCATCAGAGCCATCCATCATACCCTCGGTTTCACGGTTAGGGCTGGCAACCGAGCCAGAATCCAGATGGTCTCGGCCGATCACGATAGGCGCTTTGAGTTCGCCATTTTTTACCATCTCATTGAAAGCCAACGCCAAGCGTGCCCGATCTTTAAGGCCGACCCAACAAATGCGCGCAGGTAACCCTTGGAATTGAATACGCTCTTTTGCCATATCTAGCCAGTTGTGTAGGTGCGGATCATCGGGGATCAGCTCTTTTACTTTTTGGTCAGTTTTATAGATATCTTCGGGATCGCCGGATAATGCTGCCCAGCGGAATGGCCCAATACCTTCACAGAACAGAGGACGAATATACGCAGGGACAAAGCCCGGAAAATCGAACGCATTTTCAACGCCCACTTCTAATGCCATTTGGCGAATATTATTGCCGTAATCTAGAGTTGCCGCGCCGCGAGATTGGAGTTCAAGCATGGCTTTAACTTGTACTGCCATCGATGCTTTTGCCGCTTTGACGACCTCAGATTCGTTTTCTTTTCGTTGTGCGACGGCTTGCTCCATCGTCCAGCCTTGTGGCAAGTAGCCGTTCAGTGGGTCGTGCGCTGACGTTTGATCGGTAACTACATCAGGGATGATGTTTCGTGCTACCAGTTCTGGGAAGATATCGGCAGCATTGGCTAATAGACCGACAGAGACGGGCTTACCGGACTGTTTGGCGTCTTCAATCATTCCGAGCGCTTCATCGAGTGACGTTGCTTTGCGATCGACGTAGCCGGTGCGCAGGCGATAATCAATACGGCTTTCGTCACACTCAACCGCAATCATCGAGAAACCCGCCATGGTTGCAGCAAGTGGCTGAGCGCCACCCATGCCACCCAGACCCCCCGTTAAGATCCAACGTCCCTTGGCTTCGCCGCCAAAGTGCTTTTTAGCAACCGCAACAAAGGTTTCGTAAGTGCCTTGCACAATGCCCTGCGAGCCAATGTAGATCCAGCTTCCTGCAGTCATCTGGCCGTACATCATCAGGCCTTGCTTATCGAGCTCGTTAAAGTGTTCCCAATTTGCCCAATGAGGCACCAAGTTTGAGTTGGCAATCAGAACACGAGGTGCATCTTTATGAGTGGTAAAGACTCCAACGGGTTTACCGGATTGCACGAGTAAAGTTTGGTTATCTTCCAGGCGCTTTAGCACCTCGACAATCTTGTCATAGCATTGCCAGTTGCGTGCGGCTCGACCAATACCTCCGTAAACCACCAGTCCATGCGGATGTTCGGCGACATCTGGATGTAAGTTATTCATCAACATACGCAAAGGCGCTTCGGTCAGCCAACTTTTAGCGTTTAGTTTCGTACCCGTTGGTGCTTGGATGGTCCGTGAGTCAAAACGTGGATCCGTCATGGTTACTCTCCTTGATTGTCGATACGGGTTGGCGATGCATGCAACATTGACCATGCCATGCGTGCGGCAAGGCGGCTGGTTTGTTGGTCGCGGTCATAGTTTGGGTTCACTTCGGTGATGTCACACACAGGAATACGAATGGCCTGCTGGTGGGCATCGGTAAAGATATGTTGGAGCAAAGGCTCGATGACATGAACGGGCACACCATAAGCGGCAGGCGCACTAACGCCGGGTGCACTTGCGGCTGGGAAAACATCCATGTCGAGAGTGAGATAGAGATAATCACACCCTTGGATAAATTGGGTGAGCTTGGTTTTGAGTGCCGGCAGTGCGTCAGTGTGCATCTGGGTGTCTTCTTCGACCCAACAATTAAGCTGCTCTGCTTTATCAAATAAGGCTTGGGTATTGCTGGTACGGCTGACGCCTAAGCAAGCATAATGGAATGGCCAGTCTCGTTGTTGGCAAAACTGTGCAATTTGTGCAAAGGGCGTCCCTGAGCTACCTTCCTGACTCAGCCCTTGGGGCGTACGCAAGTCAAAGTGCGCATCAAAATTGATAATGCCAATTTTAGGAGCGCGTTGGTTGTTTTCAGATAAGTGGCGCGATAAATAACTGGATAAGCCTTGAAAGCTTGCCCACGCCGTTTCATGCCCGCCACCCAATGTCAGTACATTATGGTGGGGAAGGGCATTCGCAATCTGTGCGCTTAGGCTTTGCTGTGCTAATATAAGGTCACCGTCGTCACAGGCGATAGTGCCACCATCAAATAATGGTGGGCATTGATGCCAAGCGAGGTTCGCGAGTGCTTGACGGATCGCATCGGGTGCAAGCGCCGCGCCTTGGCGGCCTTTATTGCGCGCGACACCTTCATCACACGCAAAGCCAAATAAGACAGTCCCGGCTCTCGGACTCTCGTCACTCAGTGCTTGAATATGTTGATGCAAACGCAGGCCGCGCTCGCCATCTTCAGGATCGGTACGTCCTTGCCAGAGCGACATATTCAACGTGAGTGACGCAAACGGCGAAGTGCCGGGGTTAAAGTCGGTGGCAAGCGCAATAGGGACGCGGTTTTCACGAAGAGCGTCAATAGGAGGTTGCTGTGTTTCGCGCAAAAAGTAAAACGCACCGGGTAGCAGCGTCGCAACGGTATCGTATTCAGCGAGGACTTGCATATCGGCCTCTGACAAATACTCAATATGATCCACGGATAAAGCGCCTGCTTTGGCCGCAGCGACACTGCCACCCAGATCGCTAAGTTGTTCGGTATGTGCTTTTATTTTTAAGCCATGAGCGTTGGCGGCGGCGAAAACACGCTCTGCCTGCTCGACACTGAACGCGATATTCTCGCAGAACACATCAACAGCATCTGCCAGTTGTTGTTCTGCCGCAGCCGGAATCATGGTGTGGCAGACAAAATCAATGTAGCTATCTGCATCATTACGGTATTCAGGTGGCAGTGCATGTGCGGCCAATAGCGTCGTTGATACATTGACCGGTAAGTGTTGGTCTATCGATTTCGCGACACGTAGCATTTTGAGCTCGTCTTCTAACGTGAGCCCATAACCGGATTTGATTTCAATTGTTGTGACGCCGTCACGTATCAACGCATTGGCGCGCGGTAGAGCCAGTTCCAATAAGGTTGCCTCACTGGCTGCTCGTGTCGCTTTTACTGTCGACAGAATGCCACCACCTTGAGCAGCAATGGTTTGATATGGCACACCGTTTAAGCGCTGTTCAAACTCGCCGGCGCGGTTACCTGCAAAAACTAAATGGGTATGGCTATCGATGAACCCCGGCGTCACTAACTTGCCATTCAGTGATTGGGAGGGCCAATCCAGCACTTCAGCGTCGTGTCCAAGGGCGACAATCTTGCCGTCTTCAACYGCGATAGATTGGTTGTCTTGGCAGCTGTAACCGTCAGATGCATAAACATCGGTGGCCATAGTCACTAATTTGGCGTGGGTATATACCTTTCTCATCGGTGATGCCTTACTACCTCTTTAAATGTCTATACAAATGTATAGACAAATAAGTGGTTGGGCACAAGAGGGGATGTAAAGGTTTTGTGATCGAATCGATCTAATTATCGATCGGTGCGTGAAGTCAGCTTGTAACGGGTGCCGGGATGGTAGAGTAGTGCCGCACTGACCAATGTTTGTTGGCTCCATGTTCTCCTATGCAGCAACAAGCACGGCTCGTCGGCTTTCATCGCTAGCGCCTGACGGACCGAATCCGAGGCAATGATCGCTTCTACCGTGTGTTCAATGGTATTTACTGGACATACCTGCGACAGGTACTCGTTGGGCGTGTGTTGACTAAAGTCTTGATGCAGATAATCGGGGGCCAATGCAGGATTAACCCACCGTTGCTCTAGCTGCAGAGGGACATTATCGGCGTAGTGCACTATCTCACTAAAAAAGACGTCCGTGCCAAGCATGACACCGAGGCGCATCGCGACATCTGCAGAGGCCGATATCCGTTTTAGGGTGCGAATATCACTACGATAGGTTTGGCCTCGCGCCGTTACTTCATCAGCAATGTTGCGGATATCCATTAGCGGCGATTCTGCTTTAGGTTGCGTAACAAATGTGCCTAGTCGCGGTGTACGCTCTAGCCGGCCTTCGGTCACCAAATCGCGTACCGCTTTATTTACTGTCATGCGACTTACATTAAATTGCGCGCAAAGCTCATGCTCAGTAGGAATACGCGCGCCCACAGGCCACACTTGCTGCTCAATCTTATTTACGATGTARTCTTTGATTTGCTGAAAGCGGGGCGCTTTGGCCATACGTGATCCTTTCGTTATTTATTGTGTATACAAATGAGCATTGATGAAGTTTATAACAAAATCAAGTGACTGGCAGGCACAAATGGGTTAATAAGGACGAAAAGAAAAGGGAATTAATTTAGGGGATGACTTGCATCACAAAAGCGGTATCTTCATAATCGAAGCTTACTTATTCTGCGCGGTTATTCTCAAACCGTGAAATACATTCATGTGCCACTTGGTGTGTGGCACCACTGAGAAGGATTGTTATCAATGCCTGTAATTACCCTCCCTGACGGCAGTCAGCGTGCTTTTGACCACCCCGTTTCTACTTTTGATGTTGCCAGTGATATTGGCCCAGGCCTTGCCAAAGCGTGTATTGCCGGTCGTGTAGATGGCGTGCGTGTTGACGCTTGCGACCTTATTGAAACTGACGCACAGCTAGAAATCATTACTGCGAAAGATGAAGACGGTTTAGAAATCATCCGTCACTCGTGTGYCCACTTGTTAGGTCACGCGATTAAGCAGCTTTTCCCAGAAACCAAAATGGCGATTGGTCCAACCATCGACAATGGTTTTTATTACGATATCGATCTTGAGCGGTCGTTGACTCAAGACGATCTCGATGCGATTGAAAAACGCATGAAAGAGCTGGCAAAAACCAAATATCAAGTTGTGAAGAAAAACGTCAGCTGGCAAGAAGCTCGCGATACGTTTGAAGCGCGCGGTGAGTCATACAAGATGGAAATCTTGGATGAGAATGTATCACGCGACGACCGTCCAGGCTTGTACCACCACGAAGAATACATTGATATGTGTCGTGGCCCACACGTACCAAATATGAGCTTTTGTCAGAACTTCAAAATTTTGAACGTAGCTGGCGCGTACTGGCGTGGTAACAGCGACAACAAAATGCTGCAGCGTATTTACGGCACAGCATTTGCGGATAAAAAGCAACTTAAAGCACACCTAGTGCGTCTCGAAGAAGCCGCGAAGCGCGATCACCGTAAACTGGGTAAGCAACTTGACCTGTACCATATGCAGCAAGAAGCGCCTGGGATGGTATTCTGGCATCACAATGGCTGGACGATCTTCCGTGAGCTTGAGCAATTTATTCGCGACAAACTGACTGAGTACGATTATCAGGAAGTTAAAGGCCCATTAATCATGGACCGTATCTTGTGGGAACGTTCTGGTCACTGGGACAAGTACGCTGACTACATGTTTACCACTAACTCTGAAAACCGTGAATATGCACTCAAGCCAATGAACTGCCCTGGTCACGTGCAGATCTTTAACCAAGGCTTGAAGTCATATCGCGATCTGCCATTGCGTATGGCGGAATTTGGTAGCTGCCACCGAAATGAGCCCTCAGGTGCACTGCACGGTCTCATGCGTGTGCGTGGCTTTACCCAAGACGATGCCCACATCTTCTGTACGCCTGAGCAGGTACAGCAAGAGGTAAGTGCGTGTATCGAAATGGTTTACGATACCTACAAAACATTTGGCTTTGAGAACATTGAAGTCAAACTGTCTACACGTCCTGAAATGCGTGTTGGCTCAGAAGAAATGTGGGATCGTGCCGAAGAGGCCTTAAACCAAGCACTGACTTCAATGGATATTCCATTTGAAGTTCAAGAAGGTGAGGGCGCGTTCTATGGTCCGAAAATTGAGTTTACTTTGCATGACTGCCTCGATCGCGCTTGGCAGTGTGGTACGGTGCAACTCGATTTTGCCCTACCAGAGCGTTTGAGCGCCACTTATGTCGGCGAAGATAACGAACGCCATACGCCAGTGATGATCCACCGCGCTATCTTGGGCTCATTGGAACGTTTCATCGGTATTCTTATTGAAGAATACGCAGGACACTTCCCTGCATGGCTCGCACCACAGCAAGCGGTTGTGATGAATATCACGGATAACCAAGCTGATTATGTGCAAGAGATTGCGAAAAAACTGCAAAAAGCTGGATTTAGAGCATCTGCGGACTTGAGAAACGAGAAGATTGGCTTTAAAATCCGCGAACACACTCTGAAGCGTGTTCCGTATATGCTGGTTTGTGGTGACCAAGAAATGGAAGCTGGTGAAATCGCAGTACGGACCCGTAAAGGTAAAGATTTGGGYAAATTCAAGATTGATGATTTCTTAGCTCAATTGAAGCAAGAAGTGCAAGATCGAACACTCAATATTGTGGAGGAATAAGGTATTAAAGGCGCAAGAAAAGCCCCGGCAAAGAAGAACGCTCATCGTCTAAACAACGAAATTCGTGGTGTCAAAGAAGTTCGATTGTCTGATGACAGCGGCGAACAACTCGGTATCGTACCCTTTGATGAAGCGCTTGCGAAAGCGGAAGCTGAAAGCTTAGATTTGGTCGAGATCAGTCCGAACGCTGAGCCGCCGGTTTGTCGTATTATGGATTACGGCAAATTCCTTTACGAGAAGAGTAAAGCTGCGAAAGAGCAGAAGAAAAAACAAAAGACTATTCAGGTTAAGGAAGTTAAATTCCGTCCTGGTACAGATGTAGGCGACTATCAGGTAAAACTACGCAACCTGGTTCGCTTCATTGAGGAGGGTAACAAGGTCAAGGTTACAATCCGATTCCGTGGTCGCGAAATGGCGCACCAGAGCATCGGTGTTGACGTGCTGAACCGCTTGAAAGAAGACACTGCTGAAATCGCTTCAGTAGAAAGCTTCCCTTCACGCATCGAAGGCCGTCAAATGATCATGGTTCTTGCCCCTAAGAAGAAGTAATTTTGGCTTCCAAGTAACGATCGGCTGCGCCGAAAGGTGCGGCCGTTTTGTTCGCCAAATTGCTATGTTATTAACACAATGCGGAGTTATTCATCATGTCTAAGATGAAATCCAACAAAGGTGCTGCTAAGCGTTTCAAGAAAACTGCTGGTGGCTTCAAGTACAAGCGCGCAACCAAACGTCACATCCTGACTAAGCGTACTACTAAGAACAAGCGTCAGCTGCGTCCAAACGCGATCCTACCAGCGTGCGAAACCGCGCAAGTAGCTCGCATGCTGCCATACGCATAAGTTTTTAGTTTTAGTTTATTTAGTTTAGGAGAGACACAATGGCTCGCGTAAAACGTGGTGTACAAGCTCGTGCACGTCACAAGAGTGTAATGAAGCAAGCGAAAGGCTACTATGGTGCGCGTTCACGCGTATACCGCGTAGCTTTTCAGGCGGTAACGAAAGCTGGTCAATATGCTTACCGTGACCGTCGCCAGAAGAAACGCCAATTCCGTCAACTGTGGATCGCACGTATCAACGCTGCGGCTCGCCAAAACGGTATGTCATACAGCCGTCTGATTAACGGTCTTAAAAAGGCATCTATCGAAATCGATCGTAAGATCCTTGCCGATATCGCGGTATATGACAAAGCAGCATTCTCTGTGCTGGTAGAAAAAGCGAAAGCTTCACTGTAATTTTTACAGTAAAGAATTGCTGAGAAAGGAGAGCTTCGGCTCTCCTTTTTTGTTATTGATGTGTGTCTAGATAATTGCACTTCGTGCATATTAAAATGAGTGATGGGTACGCCATCTCACTAAAATACCGTGGTATATTGCTTAGATAATAAGTTGCATAATGCCTTCGCACTTTAAGTAGGCAAAGTTTCACTGACGCTTTGTTGAGCTATTAAATCTTCATCTGCCTCCGGCCTTGGTTAGAAGGGTAATGGCATGATAACTGTAAATAAGTGGGAAGCATTTTCTGATAGCTTCGAGCAGAGAAATACCTACGTTGTTGGGCAGGCCATTATAGACACAGTGAAATCGAGACTTGCTGAGTTAGACAGCCTCGGGGTAGTACTTGAGGTAGCAGCACTACTTGAATCAAAGCGAGTATTAAAACCTGGTGGTCGGCTGATTGTGATGAGTATGACCCAATACAGCATGGGTTTATTCCAGCAGATTGGACTCATGTATCGTTATATCAAAATGTACGGTAACAAGCCTGCTGGTGCGATAAAGCTCACGCCGAAAGGAACACAGCAATATCTTGATGCGGCGATTTTTGACGATGTTCAAATCGAAGTTCTAGGAGATGGAGTAAAAGCGTTGTATGCAGAAGCAGTGAAAGCGCGCCGTTAATGACAGATTTTCGGAGCTAGGAGGACTACTCATCAATGCTAAAGATTTACATAGACTGTTAATGCATTGGCCTTACATCGGTCAATGTTCGTCGATTGAAAAAATTGAATGCGGAGCAGTGAATGTTACGTACAAGATTCATGCTGCGCGTGTTTTCTTTTTACGCTGCTATCAAACGTTAACTGACGATCAAATCTTACAGTCTCATCAGATTCAGTGCTCGTTAGCAACCCAGCTGCCGTTTGTTGTTGCTCCCTGCTTCACGGACAAAGCGTTAACGTTAATCAAATTTAATGGTGCATCTTTCGCTTTGTACCCTGCTGCTCATGGGAGATCCGTGAGTGAACTCTCGTCAGTTCAGGCTCAATCGGCGGGTTTTGCGCTTGCACTCGTGCATAGTGCGCTTGTTCAGCATGATGGTAGCGCCTTTCCGTCTATTACCCTTAGTTGGGAAAAAGAGGCGTGGCTACTCAAACTGGAAACGATCATCAAACGAATTCGTCAGGCACCTACCAGTGTTGACAACTACTGGGCAATGCGCCGTGCTGAAAAACAGCAAGAGTACTTAGCGAATAACAACGGTGTGCACCAATACAAAATAGCCACTCAGCGTCAGCTAATTCACGGCGACTACCATCAGGCTAATCTCTTTTTCGATAGGTATAGTGCAGTGTCAGGGCTGATTGATTGGGATTTATTGCAGAATATGCCACGTGCCTATGATGTGATTCGCGCATGTGCATATATGTTTCAAATGGATCCTCTGCTATCAAGTGCCTTTATTGGTGGCTATATGTCGCAATTACCATTGACTGGCGAGGAGCTGATAGATGGAGCCAGAGCTTGGGGTATATATGCGGATCATCATATTTGGCCGCTAGAGCAGGTGTACTTACACAATAATGTTGCTGCAAAGCGCTTTATTCCTCATCAGGATTTTCTGCCTTTTTCTCAGCAGTGGTGTCGTGTCGCTCACCACCTCAAAAACGATAAGGATATACGATGAACCAATACGTCTTTTTTTGTCAGCCTAACAACTGTGACCAGTTTACTTACTTGATCAAGGAATCCCCCAGCTATCTTGCTGAAAAAGAAGCACTGTTAGAGCAGGGATTGATCATCGAAGGAGATGTGATTGTTGCTGATTGTGCGGAGACTGCGATTGAAAAATTCCGCCAGATTAATCTCAATGCAATCGAGGATTACATTCAACACGATCCTATCGTTGGCTTTACGACCTTTATCATGGAAATATATCATTCGCTGCGTCGCCGGCTTGGAATGAAATCGTGATTGTGGATATGTATCAGGTTGATGCCTTTAGTGCTTCATTGTTTCAGGGAAACCCGGCAGGGGTGTGCATTTCGGCGTCCATGTTAGATGAAGCAATCATGTTGGCTATTGCCGAGGAAATGGCGGTCTCTGAAACGGCATTTCTGGCCTTAGATACCATGTCCTTACGCTGGTTTACACCGACAGTAGAAGTCGCACTCTGCGGTCATGGCACACTCGCCACAGCACATGTTTTGGCTGAGCGTGGTGACGTCAAAATGGGTGACAATGTCACTTTTTATACGCAGTCTGGACCTCTTGAGGTGACCGTAAAACGCGAGGGGATAGCGATGGCATTTCCTGTTCCTGAGCTTGCAGAAGTAACGCCAAGTCCATCGCGGCTAGAAGCTTTGGGTCTACATAGCTCTGGTATCCGCGCGAGTTATTGCTTTGGCGAAAAAGAGCTGTTGGTGGTTGATTCTGAAGACGATGTAAAAGCGCTGTCTCCTGATTTTGCGGTGCTAAATACGCAGCCTGGGCGTGGTGTGGTGGTGACTGCGGCAAGCTCTGATAACACGGTCGATATTGTCTCTCGCTACTTCGCCCCTTGGGTGGGGGTGATCGAAGACCCAGTGACAGGGTCCGCACATTGTGCGCTGGCAGCTTATTGGTCTCAAGCACTGAGTAAAAAGCAGCTTATCGGTTATCAAGCATCCGCACGCGGTGGGTATATCAAGATGACGCTCAGCGAAGACCATGTGTTGCTACAAGGCCAAGCAGTGACTGTATTCAGCGGAAAGCTGGATTTAAGCAAGAAGTAGTCATTTATTTTCCCCGCGGTATATTTTCAAGGCGCAGAATAAATTCCTCCGCGGTTAGTAGCCATAAAAAAGAGGCCAAACGGCCTCTTTTTCATTATTGAAGTGGGGGGGATTACGCCACTTGCACTTGCTGTTGTTCGATTTCTTCACTTGGTGTGGCACCAGACTCAGCACCGTGCATCCAACGAATCAGTGTGCCGGATAGCGCCAGTAAGATAACACCGGAAATCGCTGCTGTTGCTGCAATACCACCGAAGATGGCCATGGCACCGTAATCGCCCACATGTGAGCCAATAATACCTGCTACATAGTTAGCGACTGCGTTAAAGCCAAACCATGCACCCATCATTAGCGAGGCCAAACGTAGTGGTGCAAGCTTGGTGACTAGCGATAAGCCGATTGGAGAGAGACAAAGCTCGCCCATGGTATGGAAGAAGAACGCGCCCACCAGCCAGAACATAGAGGTTTTAACCGCCGTGTCGCCACCTTGTTCTAAAACGGCGCCAATCATGAACACAAATCCTAACGCGAGCATAAATAGCGCCATTGCGAACTTCACGGGTGAACTTGGCTCTTTACTGCCTAAGCGAACCCATAGTGATGCGACAATTGGGGCAAACACGATGATGAAGAATGGATTAAGCGATTGGAACCAAGCCGCAGGAATCTCAAAACTCCCCACCATACGATCTGTGTATTGTTGGGTATAGATATTCATCAGTCCGCCTGCTTGCTCGAAGCCAGCCCAGAAAATGATCACGAACAAGCCCATCAATAAAATCACTTTGAGGCGATCGATTTCTTTTTTCGTCAGTGGGGCATTGGTGGTCGACTTATTAGCGTCTCGCGCTTGCTGTGCGGCGGGTACTTTACCGATTTCGCCCAGCCATGAGTTCGCCATGGTAAGCTGGATTGCCAAACTGATTAGCATACCAACGCCTGCCGCGAAGAAACCGTATTGCCAACCGTAAGCACTCGTCACTGTACCAGAGACAAAACCGGCGAGCAGTGAACCAATATTGATCCCCATGTAGAAGATGGTAAAGGCACCATCTCGGCGGTGATCACCTTCGTTATATAGGTCGCCAACCATGGTTGAAATATTGGGCTTTAACAGGCCACAACCAGTGATCAGTAGGGCAAGACCAGCATATAAGGTATGCACGATATCCAAGCCATATTGGTGAGCGGGAAATGCAAGGGTGAACTGACCGATGGCCATTAAGGCACCACCGAACACCACCGCACGTCGCTGACCAATATAGTTGTCGRCAAACCACCCACCAATTAATGGCGTGATGTAGACCAAGCCTGTGTAGTAGCCATAAAGCTCAAGTGCATCTTTGGTTGACCAGCCTAAACCACCGTTAATGGTCTGATCGGTCAAATAAAGGACGAGGATGGCGCGCATCGCGTAGTACGAAAAGCGCTCCCAAAGCTCAGTGCCAAAAAGCAAAAATAGCCCACGAGGGTGGCCGAGTATATTCTTTTGGTTTTCCATAACTATCTAATTATTCACTTAAAGTTTTTGTTGGGTCTGCATTTCGTCATTTGGCGTGCAGTACGTCGCCAAGAGGGAGGGTTGTGGTTAGGTGAGCTCCTTAAATGTAATTTGTAACAAAATATTTAAATCTAGAGTAATGGTTTTTTACCAAAATTAAAATCTATTAATCAATCTCTTTATGAGTCATTTGATTAACTTTCGAGCAGGTAGTTGAAATATTATGTTTTGAGGATTTCAAAAAAGGCTGCCGCCATCATAGTTGGTGTAGCAGCCTATTAAATCGGTTAGGTGAGCTCCTTAAATGTAATTTGTAACAAAATATTTAAATCTAGGAGTAATGGTTTTTTACCAAAATTAAAATCTATTAATCAATCTCTTTATGAGTCATTTGATTAACTTTCGAGCAGGTAGTTGAAATATTATGTTTTGAGGATTTCAAAAAAGGCTGCCGCCATCATAGTTGGTGTAGCAGCCTCTTAAATCTTTGAGTGGGATCAAAAGAAGGGTGTTTATGTGACGCGTGTCACTATTAAAAGTGCGTTTGGATAGAAATCAGACAATAGCGTTACGTAGCCACAGCGCAATATCTTCGTACATAGTTTGGTGGCTCTGATCGGCATCCGCCCAGCTCATCACAAAGTGATAAAGCTTTTCGTGGTGATACGCTTGCCCCACCATTTGATTGGCCAGTAATTCTAACGGGCCGGGCGTCAAGCTGTCGGTAAACAGTTTACAGTCGACAATCTGACCGTGTTGGACGTCCAAGTGTAACTCAACGCCACCCCAATCAAATCGCTCGTCAAAGGTGTGCATAAATTGCGGACTTTGGCCAAAGTTCCATTCCCAACTGCATTGCTTCTCGTAGATAGCATCAAACCCTTCGACGTCAGGTTTTGCTTGGGGAGAAATGTATTCAATCTCAGTGTGCTGACCAAAGTGCGCGAAGAATGCTTGTTTGATGGCGTCACAGACCTTTTCGTGATCCACCGATGGCACAAACTCCGCAATGTTAGCGACGCGAGCGCGGACTGATGTGATGCCTTTGGCTTGCAGTTTTTTGGGGTCGGGGTTGAGGTAATCACCCAATCGAGATAGATCGGCGTTAATCAACAATGTGCCATGATGAARACCACGATCTTTGGCTTCTTTATACGCAGAGCCAGAAATTTTACGTTGTCCTTCAGGGGTGTCCATAACCAAGTCGTTGCGTCCACTGGCGGATGCATTCACGCCAAGCGATTTGAGCGCATCAAGGACGATTTGCGYAGAAATGGATTTATCATAGCCGGGTTTGCCTGCCATGAAGGTGAAATTGGTATTGCCGAGATCATGAAACACTGCGCCACCGCCACTTTGACGACGCGCTAAGACCACCTTGTCTTCTTCCATCTTTCGCGTATTACATTCGCGCCAAGGATTCTGACCGCGTCCAATGACCACCGTATTGTCATTGCGCCACAAGAACAGCACATTTTGTTGGGCCGACATGGTGCGAAATATGGTGTCTTCCACGGCAAGATTGAACCACGGGTGAGTGGACGTAGATACAAAAACGCGCAGCGGCAGAGAGTTAGGGTTCATGCAAGGCTCCAATCAGTCAAAAAGCTGGGCAGTAGAATAACAAACTCACTGAGGCGAGCGGGAACAAATAGCAATAAAAATCATCTCCGAGTGTCGCTGCGACTGACAACTCTGCTTAAAGAGCAGACAAATTTACTTTTTCTCCGCAAATCAGTGTGGAAAAATCCAACAAAAGCGGTTTAGGGTTTGGCATTAGCCGTGGCATTAATTAGTATGTAAGGTCATTTTTATTACCCGTTCTCTCAGTTAATTGGCATGGTAGTGCAAATCGGCGCTCTGTCAGTTTGCTCAGACAATTGGTAAACCACGATTTCCAACTGGTATGCCACTTCTTTAATCTGGTTGGACAGCCCCACGGGTCGACGAGGAAACAATGCAACAATTAGAAGAAATTCTTGCTAGCGCAACAGCGGCGATCGCCAGTGCCGCATCCGTTGCTGCACTGGATGAGGTCCGGGTGAAATTCCTGGGTAAGAAAGGTGAATTAACCGCGCAATTACAAGCTTTAGGTAAATTGCCTCCGGAAGAGCGTCGTGAAGCAGGTCAAACGATCAACCAAGCGAAGCAAACCGTACAACAAGCGATTGCTGAGCGTAAGAATGCACTTGAGCGCGCCGAGTTGGAAGCGAAGCTTGCGGCTGAAACCATTGATGTCAGCTTGCCCGGCCGTCGTATTGAAAACGGTGGTATTCACCCTGTAACGCGTACTATTGAGCGTATCGAACAGTTTTTTGGTGAGTTAGGCTTTTCTGTTGCCGCTGGCCCAGAAGTCGAAGACGGCTTCCACAACTTTGATGCGTTGAACATTGCTGCGGACCATCCGGCACGCACAGACCATGATACTTTCTTCTTCAACCCTGATCTGATGTTGCGAACCCATACCTCGGGTGTACAAATTCGTACCATGGAAGCGGGTAAGCCACCGTTCCGCATTATTGCGCCGGGCCGTGTTTATCGAAATGATTACGACCAGACCCATACCCCCATGTTCCATCAAGTGGAAGGTTTATTGGTTGATAAAGACATTAACTTCGCTGACCTGAAAGGCGTGTTAAATGACTTTTTGCGTAACTTCTTTGAAGAAGACTTAGAAGTGCGTTTCCGTCCGTCTTACTTCCCGTTTACTGAGCCGTCAGCAGAAGTGGATGTGCGCCGTAAAGGTGGCAAGTGGCTTGAGATTTTAGGCTGTGGCATGGTTCACCCGAATGTCCTACGCGCGGTAAACATTGACCCAGAAGCGTACCAAGGTTTTGCCTTCGGTATCGGGGTAGAGCGCTTGACCATGTTGCGTTATGGCGTGAACGACCTTCGTGCGTTCTTCGAGAACGATCTGCGCTTTTTGAAACAATTTAAGTAATCAGTGGGGCAAGGTAATAATGAAATTCAGTGAATCTTGGCTGAGAGAGTGGGTGAGCCCAGCAAACGACACCGAGGCGCTTGCCCACCAAATCACGATGGCCGGCTTAGAAGTAGACGACATTGCGTCAGTGGCCGGCGACTTTTCCGGCGTAGTGGTTGGCGAAGTGGTTGAGTGTGGTCAGCATCCGGATGCGGATAAACTGCGTGTCACCAAAATCAATGTTGGCGGTGATGAGCTACTTGATATTGTATGTGGTGCGCCAAACTGCCGCCAAGGCTTGAAAGTTGCAGTAGCGACCGTTGGTGCGGTCCTTCCTGGAAACTTTAAGATCAAAAAAGCGAAGCTGCGTGGCCAGCCATCGTTCGGGATGCTGTGCTCTTTTACCGAGCTAGGTATCGATGTGGAATCTGATGGCATTATTGAGCTGCCGACCGATGCACCGATTGGCACCGATATTCGTGAATACTTGTCACTCAATGATGCTGCGATTGATGTTGATTTGACCCCCAACCGTGCTGATTGCTTGAGCCTGCGTGGCCTCGCTCGCGAAGTGGGCGTGCTTAATCGCGCCGATGTAGCCGAGCCGACCATTACTCCAGTGGCACCTAGCATTGATGATAAAGTCACGGTACGTATTGATGCGCCTCAGGCATGCCCACGTTACCTCGGCCGTGTCGTTCGCAATGTCAATGTTGGCGCACAAACACCGCTTTGGATGCAAGAAAAACTACGTCGCAGCGGCATTCGTGCCATTGATCCTGTTGTTGATGTCACCAACTATGTGATGCTTGAACAAGGTCAGCCGATGCACGCGTTTGACCTCAGCAAAATTGAAGGCGGCATTGTCGTGCGTCTTGCTGAAGAGGGCGAAGCACTGACCTTACTCGATGGCAACGAAGCGAAGCTAAATGCGCAAACACTGGTAATTGCCGATGACCAAAAAGCCTTGGCGATGGCGGGGATTTTTGGTGGTCAAGACTCAGGTGTGACGACGGAAACTCAGGACATCTTATTAGAGTCCGCCTTCTTTGCGCCTGAAGCCATTCGTGGTCGTGCACGTAACTATGGTTTGCATACTGACTCGTCACACCGCTTTGAGCGCGGCGTTGATCCAGCACTGCAAACTGCTGCAATGGAGCGTGCGACTGAACTATTGATCGCGATTTGTGGCGGAGAAGCCGGTGAAATTGTGGTGGGTGAGTCATCTGAGCATCTACCTAAGCGTGACACTGTGACTTTACGCCGCGAGAAGCTTGATCGCCTACTGGGTCATCATATCGACGATGCCACCGTTACCGACATTCTGACCCGTCTTGGCTGTGGCGTCACACAGACGCAGGAAGGTTGGCAGGCGACAGCACCAAGCTGGCGTTTTGATATTGCTATTGAGCAAGACTTGATTGAGGAAGTGGGCCGTATCTATGGATATGACAACATTCCGACGCGCGCACCGAAAGCCGCACTGACTATGCGCGAGCATCAAGAAGCCGCGATGCCGCTAAAACGTGTACGCGATTTGTTGGTTGACCGTGGCTTCCACGAGGCGATTACCTACAGCTTTGTCGAGCCAAAACAGCAAGCGTTGATTGTGCCACATGTTGAGCCGCTAATCCTGCCAAGCCCAATTTCTGCAGACATGTCAGCCATGCGTTTGAGCCTGCTTCCAGGGCTTTTGAATACGGTGGCGTACAACCAAAAACGCCAACAACCACGCGTGCGTTTGTTTGAGTTTGGTTTACGTTTCACTCCAGAAGGCGATATGACGGGTGCTGTTCGCCAAGAAAATATTCGTCAAGAGCGTATGCTTGCGGGTGTGATTGCTGGTCCTCGTAGCGAGGAGCACTGGGATATGGCAACGGCGACAGCGGATTTCTTTGATTTGAAAGGCGATCTTGAAGCTGTTCTTGAATTGAGCGGTAAGTTGTCTGACTTCCGTTTTGTCGCCGCCAAGCATCCAGCGATGCACCCGGGTCAAACTGCTGCGATTGAATTGGATGGCAAGGTCGTTGGCTATATGGGCACCTTACACCCAGAGCTTGAGCGTGAGTTTGGCTTAAATGGTCGTACCGTGGTGTTTGAGATTGAGTGGCAAGCCATTGACAGCCGCTTTATTCCAGAAGCCGCTGGCCTTTCTAAATTCCCAGCAAACCGCCGTGATATTGCGGTGATTGCCGACCAAACACTCGCGTCTGGTGACGTAGTAGCTGCGTGCTTGGAAAGCGGTAATGCGTTGGTGAAAGGGGCGAAACTGTTTGACCTCTACACTGGCAAAGGGGTGGAAGAAGGTAAGAAAAGCTTGGCGATTGCCCTTACGCTTCAGTCTGATGAGCGCACGCTGGAAGAAGCCGATATTAGCGATGCCGTGTCTGGTGTTGTGGCCCATTTATCAGAGAAACTGGGCGTAACTTTGCGTGATTAATCCCACTCTGATTAGAAAAAAGCAGCGGAAACGCTGCTTTTTTTATGCCTAATTGATCTAACATCTATCCGTTTGAAAAGCTGAGTGAATTCACTAAATCTGTATAAAATCCGCTCAGATATTGATAAATTTGCCTAAAATCAGTCACTAATGGATATATGCAAATAGCGTGACTAAAATACGCTTGGTAAGTAGCTGGTAACAAAGGTCAAATTTTTGGACACTGTTCTTGCTTTTGCAACTTAAAAAAGTTGGCGCAAATCAGCCAGTTGGCATACACTTGTTTTGAGTTGGTCCTCAAATATCCCTAAAATACAAGGGCTAAAGACGTGTGGACCACGTGTAGAATGGTGGTGTCGATACTGCGGTATTGCATATGTGTTCAACAATTCTTGAGGGAAAAACCTATGGCGCTCACTAAAGCCGATTTGGCTGAGAACCTGTTTGAAAATATCGGGATTAGCAAACGGGACGCCAAGGAGACAGTCGAAGCGTTTTTCGAAGAAGTTCGTAAAGCACTCGAAAGTGGCGAGCAGGTGAAATTATCGGGTTTTGGTAATTTTGACTTGCGAGACAAGAATGAACGTCCCGGTCGAAACCCTAAAACAGGGGAAGATATTCCAATCACTGCGCGACGCGTTGTGACGTTTCGACCTGGCCAAAAACTAAAAGCACGGGTTGAGAACGCCGAGGTAGAGAAATAAACAGAGCGTTACTCGTGCCAGTGGTGACGATGCCACGGATAAAAAGCCGCGGACCGAAAGGTTGGCGGCTTTTTAATTTGTCTATACATGATCACACTGTGAAGGGAAAACGCTGGGTTTATCGGTTAAGTCGCTGTAACGTTTTGTTGTCTAGTTGTAATAAAAGGAAGCATTATGCTGACAACACGTCCTGGTGCCTTTATTGATGCGGCATTGACTGCACCTCACGCCTTTACCCCAGACTCATGGCGAGTTGGCTCGCTGGCCTTCAATCACAGCGCGCCCGGTATCATCTCAATCCAACCCGATGCGGCCAACGTTTCCCGTTGTGTAGTGCTATCGTCGGGGATCCATGGAGACGAAACTGCACCGATTGAACTGATTGATCAGCTGCTCGCGGATATGCTCGCAGGGCAATTTACTCCTGATGTTCCACTGTTACTGATCATTGGTCATGCTGAGGCGATTAAAGCGCACACTCGTTTTATTGAAGATAACCTCAACCGCTTATTCGGAGGCTGGAATGAGGAAAAAAACGAAGAGCACTACCTTGCCAACCAGCTGCAAAAAGCGGTGAGCGATTTCTTCGCAGCTCAACCGGATAACATGACCCGTTGGCATCTCGATTTACACAGTGCGATTCGTGAGTCCTACCACTATATGTTTGGTGTGATCCCAACCACGCCGACCGAGAAAGACGTACGCCCATTGGCCGCATTACTCAATGACGCGAAAATGGATGCCACTGTCCTGTCTCAATCACCCTCACCAACCTTTAGTTGGTATAGCGCCAATCACCATGATGCGCTGGCTGCAACCTTAGAAATGGGCCGTGTGGCGCCGTTGTTTGAAAATGATATGCGTGAGTACGAGCCACTTGATCGCACCTTACGGGGCTTGTTAAAAGCCGCTACGTTGCCGACTGAATTGGCGCCGATGCGCTTTTACCGCGTGACCCGAACCTTGACCAAGCACAGCGAGCAATTTGCACTCACGTTTCCCTCCACCGCCAAAAACTTTACACCGTTTGAAAAGGGCGCGTTGTTGGCGACCGACAAGGGACAAGAAATTTATGCTGAACACGACGGTGAAGTGGTGATCTTTCCAAACGCGAATGTCCAAGTGGGTCATCGCGCTGGGTTGCTTGCCACACCGTTTGAAGCCGATGCGAGTCAGCCACTCTATGTGCACGTACCACAAAAAGCCACTGCGTAGCGCTTTTCAAGCCTCACGCCAGTCTGTAAAGTGCGTCACAGAATCAAAATAATGGATGACGCATGCGAGTGTCCGAACTTACTGCACGCCAACAAGCCAGATGGCGGCGTGCTTTATTAGCATTTAGTGGCGTTTTACTGGTCGTTGGCGTGTTCGCTCTGAGCGTTGGGGAGATCTGGATCGCTCCGTTTGGCAATCACTCAGTATTAGAGTCGCAGCTGCTGGTGCAACTGCGTTTGCCGCGAGTGATGGCGGCCATACTCATTGGCGCGTCGCTTGCCATCGCAGGGGCGAGTTTACAGGTGTTACTCGGTAACCCGCTTGCCGAGCCCGGCGTGTTGGGGATCTCAGGCGGCGCCAGCGTCGCAGTCGTATTGTTGCTTTTTTTCGCGCCAGCATGGGCATCCAGCGGCATGATGGCGGTTGCGGCTATGCTTGGTGCTAGCCTCTTTACACTGATATTGGTATTGCTTGCTCGTCGTGCCTTAGCGACRTCACGCATCTTGTTAGTGGGCGTAGCCTTGAGCATCCTTGCCGGGGCGGTGGTGACCTTAGCCTTTTATTTCAGCTCCGATTTTAACCTTCGCCAATTGATGTATTGGCTAATGGGTTCATTGTCCGGTATGCGCTTAAGCCATATCGCGTGGTTGGCGCTGACCGCGCCGTGTATCGCGATATTGTGTCATTTTGGCCAGCAATTGGATCAACTCATGCTTGGTGATGTACAAGCGCAACAATTGGGGCTAGATACTCATCGATTGCGTTGGCAACTGATTGTGCTGATCAGCATCTTGGTCGGATTATCGGTCGCTGCAGCTGGCGTGATTGGCTTTATTGGCCTTGTGGTGCCCCACTATTTGCGTTTGTGGTTTGGTAGCCGGAATCGCTACTTGCTGCCTTTGTCGGCGTTGGCTGGGGCGATTTTACTGGTCAGTGCCGATACGCTGGGTCGATTGCTGCTTGATGCGGCAGAGCTCCCCGTTGGGGTGGTGACCAGTGTGATTGGTGCGCCTTTATTCATTTGGATGCTGGTTAAGGCGGTGTAATGTTAACAGCACATCAATTGAGCTTATCGCCGCGTTTATTGCCACTGTCTATCCGCTTTCAGCGCGGGCAAGTGACGCATTTGATTGGCCCTAACGGCAGTGGCAAAAGCACGTTATTACATTTGCTGTCAGGGCTTGGTACGCCTGAACACGGCCAGGTGAGCATTCAAAGCACCGCTATTGCCGGCCTACGCCGCCAAGATCTCGCGCATCTTCGCGGTTACTTAATCCAACAGCAAAAACCTGCCTTCGTGATGGCCGTGTATGAATACCTCAATCTGGTCATCGACAGTTTACAGCTTGGCCAAGTGTCTGCGCGTGATGCGGTGGTAAGACGTGTATGCCAATCGCTGTCGATTGATGACAAGCTTCATCGTCGTGTTGACAGTTTGTCAGGAGGCGAATGGCAACGGGTTAGGCTGGCTGGGGTATTATTGCAAGTCGACAGGCAATTAAACCCGCAAGCTTCTGTGTTATTGCTGGATGAGCCGGCGACGGGGCTGGATGTTGCTCAGCAAGAAGCGATCTACGCAGAAATTACTCACGCCGCCAAGCAGGGACTGTGCGTCGTCATGGCAAACCATGATCTCAACCGCAGCCTGACGCACGCAGATAACGTGGTTTTACTCAACCAAGGCCGGATGGTGGCGAGTGGTGCACCCCGTGATGTACTCTCGGACACCCGCTTGTCTGACGTATTTGCGACTCCTTTAGTGCAGGTCAGTACTGCATACGGCCCGGTGATTGTGCGCGTTGGCGAGCAAGCCGATCTCAATCCGCCTCGATGACGTTCAGCTTGGCCCTGATGAATTCCGCGTGATCCACATAAAGCAGCTCGGCGGTTTTACGGATCACCGCTTCTTCGAGCGGGTCGATATTTTCATCGGCATACGCCACCGACCACATGGCTTCAATCAGTTCAATCCGTGCTTGTGGGTCTAAATCACGCAGCTTGTCCGTGTATTCGTATAGCGACGTCGCTTGTTTACTGTGAGCTTGTGCCTCGGCCAACAGTGTATCCGCTTGCGATGGCTCGAGGTTCAGTAATTGGCAAATGCGATCGCGCTTAGTCACAAACTCGCGCTCATCAATGTCGTGATCGGCCATTGCAACCTCACTCAGTAAGCCTGCCATCGCTTGATGCAGCGATAGCCCAACGTCACTGTGTTGCGCCGCATCAGCGGCGAGGGCGGATTCAAGTTTTTTAAAAAGCTGTTTTAGCATGGCTGTTCTCCCAAACTGCGGAGTTTATTGGCCGTCTTTACACACTGAGTACGCAGTGAACGGGCAATACGTTTACTTTAGCAACACCGTATTGGCGGTTTGTGCGTCGATGGCGCGGCTTTGTTTCTTTTTACTTTGTGATAGGATGCGTCTCCAATCAACCTTATTTATCGGCTGTGACACTGATAAACGCCTTAAAAGATTAAGCAGTAAGCAGGAATCGCCTTGAGTTCACGTCATCACAACACGTCAGAGACACTGTTTGCAGCGTTAAACGATTGTATGCTGCAAGACCGTTTTCGTTTTAAAAAGCGCATCCATGGCGCACAAAAAATCAAAAAAGACGACGCCAAACAGGCGGTGTACGATCAAATTGCCGCTGAAATGGCGCAGAGTATGCAGCGCCTGCTCGCCCGTCGAGCCAATACGCCAACCGTTCGCTACCCGGAAGAGTTGCCAGTCAGTCAGAAGAAAGATGACATTGCCGAGGCAATCGCGAACAACCAAGTCGTGATCATTGCGGGGGAAACGGGCTCAGGCAAAACCACTCAGCTGCCCAAAATCTGTATGGAGCTTGGGCTAGGCGTCGCCGGTACCATAGGTCACACTCAGCCACGTCGCTTGGCTGCACGCTCGGTCGCCTCACGGATTGCTGAAGAGCTTGACGTCGAGTTAGGCAGCAGCGTGGGCTATAAAGTGCGCTTTAATGACAAAGTCTCAGAGGCGACGCAAGTCAAACTGATGACGGACGGGATCTTGTTGGCCGAAATCCAGCACGATCGGTATCTGAATCAGTACGATTGCATCATTATCGATGAAGCGCACGAGCGCAGCTTGAATATCGACTTTATTCTCGGCTATTTGCGCGAGTTATTGCCCAAGCGCCCCGATCTCAAAGTCATCATTACATCGGCAACCATCGATCCTGAACGTTTTTCTAAGCATTTCAATAATGCCCCCATGATTGAGGTGTCTGGCCGTACTTATCCGGTGGAAGTGCGCTACCGTCCATTAGTGGAAGAGGACGATAGCGATCGTGACCAGCTGGAAGCGATCAGCGATGCGGTCGATGAGCTGTGCCTTGAAGGGCCGGGTGATATCCTGATTTTCATGAACGGTGAGCGTGAGATCCGCGACACCGCCGATTACCTTCAGCGTCGTCAACTGCGCGACACCGAAATTTTACCCTTATACGCGCGGCTTTCTGCTGGCGAGCAAAATCGTGTATTCCAATCTCACTCGGGACGCCGGATTGTACTGGCCACCAACGTCGCCGAGACCTCGCTAACCGTTCCGGGCATTAAGTATGTGATTGACCCCGGTACGGCGCGGATTTCTCGCTATAGCTACCGAACCAAGGTGCAGCGATTGCCAATTGAGCCGATTTCACAGGCCAGTGCTAACCAGCGTAAAGGGCGCTGTGGCCGTGTGTCGGAAGGCATTTGTGTGCGCCTATATAGCGAAGAGGACTTTTTAGGCCGTCCTGAATTTACCGACCCAGAAATTCTGCGGACGAATCTAGCCTCCGTTATCTTACAAATGACGGCATTAGGGCTCGGTGATATTCAAGCCTTTCCGTTTGTTCAGCCGCCTGACAGCCGTCACATCAAAGATGGTGTCCGTTTGCTCGAAGAGCTGGGGGCGATCAAGCCCGGCCAAGCCACTGATAAACGTAAGCTGACCGCGATTGGTAAAACCTTAGCTAAACTGCCGATTGACCCGCGTTTGGCACGCATGGTGATTGAGGCGCCCAAGCATGGTGCCTTAAATGAGGTGATGGTAATTGCCGCGGCCTTAGCGATCCAAGATCCGCGTGAGCGTCCAGCGGATAAGCAGCAACAAGCGGATGAAAAACATCGTCGTTTTGCCGATAAAGAATCGGACTTTTTGGCCTATGTAAACCTTTGGGATTACGTCAAAGAGCAGCAAAAAGCGCTATCGAATAACCAGTTCCGTAAACAGTGCAAAAAAGACTATCTCAATTACTTGCGGGTGCGAGAGTGGCAAGACGTTCACTATCAAATCACCCAAGTAATGAAAGAGCAAAATGCACAATTTAACCAAGAGCCTGCCAGTTATCAGGCCGTTCACATGGCACTGTTAGCAGGGCTATTAAGCCACATTGGCCTGAAAGACCAAGAAAAGAACGAATACCAAGGCGCACGGAATGCACGGTTCCATATTTTCCCGGGTTCTGGGCTTTTCAAAAAGCAGCCTAAATGGGTGATGGTTGCCGAACTGGTTGAAACCTCAAAACTCTGGGGGCGAATTGTTGCGCGTATCCAACCTGAATGGGTGGAGCCATTGGCGCAGCATTTGATTAAGCGCAGCTACAGTGAACCACATTGGTCACGCAAGCAAGCGGCTGTCATGGCCAGCGAGAAGGTCACGCTATACGGGATCCCGATTGTCGCCAGCCGTAACGTCAATTATGGCGCCATTGACCCGGTGCTTAGCCGTGAGCTGTTTATTCGTTCGGCATTGGTTGAGGGGGATTGGCAAACCAAACATGCCTTTTTCCGCCAAAACCAAAAGCTGTTGGCGGAAGTGGAGGAGCTCGAGCTCAAATCTCGCCGGCGCGATATTTTGGCAGACGATGATACCTTGTTCGACTTTTACGATCAGCGCCTCGATCATAGCGTGGTCAGTGGGCGTCACTTCGATACCTGGTGGAAAAAGGCACGTCAAGACAATCCGGACCTGCTTAACTTTGAAAAAGCCATGCTATTGCAAGGCGACGCTAGCCATGTCACGGAGCTGGATTACCCCAATTTTTGGCATCAAGGCAACCTAAAACTCAAATTAAGCTACCAATTCGAGCCGGGCCAWGACCACGATGGGGTGACGGTGCATATCCCACTGCCGATCCTTAATCAGGTGTCAGAAGAAGGCTTTGATTGGCACGTCCCCGGGCTACGTCACGAGCTAATTGTCGCGCTGATTAAATCTTTGCCTAAGCCGATACGACGTAACTTTGTTCCGGCACCAAACTATGCGGATGCGGTCTTGCAACGAGTGACGCCCATGGAAGCGCCTTTGCTCGATAGCATGGAAAAAGCCCTAAAGCAGATGTCCGGTGTCACCATTGCGCGCGACAGCTGGAATGTGGCGCAATTGCCAGAGCATCTGCGCATTCAATTCCGCGTTGTGGATGATAAAAATCGCACCTTGGCTGAAAGCGAAGATCTTCATGCACTGAAACTGTCACTGAAAGATAAGGTGCAAGCGACGTTATCGGATGTGGCGGATGATGACATTGAACAGCAAGGACTCACCCAATGGACATTTGGGGAACTGCCGAAACGCTACCAGCAAAAGCGCAGCGGGTTTGAAGTCAAAGCGTATCCGGCTTTAGTCGATGAAAAAGACAGTGTCGCGATCCGCCTCTTCGAAACGGAAGATCAACAACATAAAGCCATGCAAGCGGGGCAGCGTCGATTGGTCTTGCTCAATGTGCCATCGCCGATAAAATACCTGCACACCCATTTGCCCAACAAGTCGAAACTCGGTCTGTATTTTAACCCCTATGGCCGTGTTTTGGATTTGATTGATGACTGTATCGCCTGTGGCGTGGATAAACTCATTGAGCAACACGGCGGGTTAACCTGGGAAGCGCAAGCATTCGAAGCTCTTAAAGAGACGGTGCGTGCGGATCTAGGTGATACTGTGGTGGATATTGCTCAACAAGTCGAACAGATTTTAACCCATGCCTTTAGCATCAATAAAAAGCTAAAAGGCAAAGTGGATCTTTCGATGGCGTTTGCGATGTCGGATATCAAAGCTCAACTAGAAGGGCTGATTTACAAAGGCTTTGCTACCGAATCAGGCTGGCAGCGGCTGCCCGATATTTTACGCTATATGAAAGCGATAGAGCGTCGGTTAGAGAAGCTGCCGATTGATCCAGCGCGAGATCGCAGTCATATGCTCAAGATTGAATCTGTGATGAATGACTATAAGGCGTTGCTGAATAAGTTACCGAAAGGCAAAACTCTCCCTGATGAGGTAAAAGCTATACGCTGGATGATTGAAGAGCTTCGAGTGAGTTACTTCGCGCAGCAACTGGGTACGCCTTATCCGATTTCAGACAAGCGGATTAAAAACGCCATTGCGGCGATTTAAACGCGGCAAGGTCGTGCCGCCGTGTGACGTCAGTGAAAGGATAAATCTTGAACGATAATTAATTTATATAAATATCAATAGTTAATAGAAACCGTGTCAAATGGCACGGTTTTTGTTTTTGCCAATACGGACAACAAACGGCTCGGTCGTTCGTGTTGCAGTGGCAAAGTAAGGAGCAGAAAAATGAAACAAGCAGGTGTGGCCCCTTGGTATCGGGTAGTTTTTTATGTGTTAGCGCTCAGCATGCCAACCACAGTATGGGCCAGTTTTAAAGATGAGGTCAGTGGTTTATATCAGTCTCTCAACCTCGCTGGTGAGGTGTCGTATCAGGCCTTTTCTGATGCGTATCGCCATTTTAAGCACAACCAAAGTAGCAAGCCGGTGATGACGCTGATTGATTACGGCAAACCGTCGTCAGAAAAGCGGTTTTGGGTAATCAATGTAAAAAAACGCCAAGTGTTATTTCGCTCTTATGTCTCTCATGGCAAAAATAGTGGCGCCCTTTACGCAAAGCGTTTCTCGAATCAGATTAATTCCTTGCAAACATCGTTAGGGGTTTATCGTGCGGCTGAAACCTATCATGGTAAACATGGCTACTCACTGCGTTTAGATGGGCTTTCGAAGGGCTTAAACGATAATGCGCGCGCAAGAGCGATCGTGATCCACGGTGCCGATTATGCTCATCCTAAGGTGATTAAACAAAGCGGCCAATTAGGTAGAAGCTGGGGCTGCCCGGCGTTACCTAGCTACTTATCCGCGCGCGTGATTGATGCAATAAAAAATGGCACCTTTATCTATGCGTTTGCCAGCCAAGCTTGATGGTTCTTGATTGCGCAGCGGACGAGGTTTCACGAGTCATTTCACGGTGGGCGATGTAACACCTGCACATTGTTCATCGTGAACGCAAATTCTCTACCAACAAAAAATAAAGGCATGTTGAGACGCCTTTTATCGCGCTAGCGTATGCTCCTTAACCACTAAGGAGGAATGCATGGCACGCCTAAATCCTGTTACTTTATGCTTACTCTCCGCGTTTACCCTGTTTCCTAGCAGTGATGGGGATGCTGCACCGTCCGCGCCAGCGTTGATGCATGGTGTTGACGGGCAGATTGCCGAACATGACTATCGTGGCTATTGGGCCAGTGAAAAACTGGATGGGATCCGCGCCTATTGGACGGGCACGCAATTCTTAACCCGACAAGGAAATCCCATTCACGCACCGGATGCATTGATACGAACGCTACCAACGACGCCTTTAGATGGTGAGTTATGGGCCGGAAGAGGCGAGTTTCAAACCGTGTTGCGTACCGTGTTGGACGATAAACCAGACCCTGACGCGTGGCAGAACGTTCGTTTTTATGCGTTTGATTTACCGGATGAACCTGGCCCGTTTTCTGCTCGCTATGCAGCACTGAAAAAGATAGTCGCCAACAGCGCATCGCCGTTCTTAGCCTTGGTAAAGCAAACGCCAGTGACTGACAATGACGCGCTCCAAGGACAGCTTATTGCCATCAATGAATCGGGAGGGGAAGGGTTGATGCTGCATCATCCCGATAGCCTGTACTTGGGAGATCGGGTAGAGAGCTTGGTCAAGCTAAAAACCTACCAAGAGAAAGATGCCACCGTTGTTGGCATGACGCCCGGAAAAGGTCGGTTACAAGGCTTGATGGGGGCCTTAGTGGTACGCCTTGCGGATGGTACTGAGTTTCGCGTGGGGTCAGGCTTTAGCGATGCACAGCGGGCTGAACCACCTGAAATCGGCAGTACCATTTTGGTTAGGCACARTGGTGTGACGGAAAAGGGCATCCCACGCTTTGCGCGTTTTATTCGCGAGAAACCCATGCTTTAAAAAGAACCCGCCTAACGGTTGGCGGGTTTGCAGGTCGGTTTAGTGCTCATGCGTGGCGGGTGACGTGTCCTGGCTTGCTCGATGACGAAGCTGGTGATCAAGGCACTGACAGTCTGCACTGTATTTTTTCTTACTGGTTTTTCCGATCCCCGGGTTAAAACTATTGGTTGGGTCAAGCTGATGGTAGAAATGAGCTAAATCGGGCTCGGCGGCATAGAGATGCCCCACGTTATGCTCGGCAGGGTATTTCGCGCCGCGTTCGTTGAGCTGGGCAAGCATTTTTGCCTTAATTGCATGTACATCGGCACCTTTTTTCACAATGTAGTCTTGGTGAAAGACGTGGCAGAAAAAGTGTCCGTAATAGAGCTTGGTGATCAATTGTGACTCAATGGTATCAGGCAGTTGCTCGACCCAATGTTTTTCATTGCGCTTCAATGCAATATCAAGCGCGAGAATATCTTCCACATCATTGCTGTGCATGGTGTGATAGCGAATCGCTGCGCCGGCAGCAGCAAAGCGGTGAAGCATGGCTTTTTTGGCTTCCTCTTCGGTACAGACAAAAAAGTCGCTGTCATCATGGTCGGCAAAAAATTGCGTCAAGAATTGCGAGCTTTCCTCAATACCTTCGTCTGATGCTTTAAAAATCAAATGATGCTCAAAGCGGTCACGGAACGCGAGCATACGAGAAGGCAAATGCTGCGGAAAAAGCTGGCTAACGTACTGCATGACTTTATCCGGCAGTGAATTGGGCAGCAAGGGCACTTTATCCAGCCACGCGGTAATTTGGGCTTTTAAGGCAAACATTTTAGGAATGCTGTCCGTCCCTAGTCGGCCAATGGCTAAAAACACGTCTTTGCCATATCGTTCAGCAATATTAAAGGCCTCGCGATGCATGTATTCTGCCACTTCGGGAAGATGTAACAGCTCGCTGAGCACTCGGCGACGTAACTGGTACAAAACATCAGGATTGTTGGTGCCGATATAGAACACCTTTTCACGCTCTGGAATGGGATAGGTATCTAGCCTGACCGCAAACACTGCCAGTTTTCCTGCACAGCCACTCACTTCATGAAGACGGTGTTTATCGGCGTTATACCGTGCAGGACCATCTGCGTCGACATCACGGAGGATTTGCTCGTAATCATGCGCGGAGGCTTTGCGCGTATCCGTGGTAATGTCTTCAGGACGATAATCGCCGCGTTCGACACGGGCGAGAATGGTTTCCGGATCGTCGCCAAGCGCAATCCCTAAATGATTGACCAAGACTAGCTCACCGGCTTCGTTTAACTGCGCAAAGAGCGAATATTCTGTATAGGCAGGGCCACGTTTAACCAACGCGCCACCAGAATTATTGGCCACACCACCGACAATCGATGCGCCAATACACGACGAGCCAATCACAGAGTGCGGGGCTCGGTTAAGAGGCCGTAAGGTTTGCTCTAAGTGATGAAGTGTGGTCCCCGGAAAGCTGATCACTTGCTTGCCCTGATCAAGCAGCTGTAAGCCGTCTAATCGTGTGGTATTAATTATCACCACATCGCGGTCATAGTCATCGCCCTTCGGCGTCGATCCTTCGGTTAAGCCCGTATTCGCGGCTTGCATGATGATCACCACATCGGCGTCAACACAGGCTTGCAAGACACGCCATTGCATCACTAATGAGGTCGGGAAAATGACCGCCAGCGCACTGCCTCCTCCTGAGCGAAACCCAGTGCGATAGTGTTGGGTATGACTTGCATCCGTCAGTAGGTTCTTGTGACCGACAATATCCGTCAGCGTTTGTATCAATGCTTGTTGTTGTGATGAGGACAAACGTGATGGGGTGTTCATAAGCGTTCCTTTCCTTCCATATATTCAAAAAGGCTGAGGGTCAGCCGGGCTGGCCCGCTTGAATTAGGTCAATCAGGCCGAGTTCTGCGCTCGGCCTATCATCGTCAGATTACGCCGCCATCAGGATGTCAGCAACTTGAATCACATGTATCGCGATGATGCCAATTACCCCAGCGGCAATCAGATAGTAAATCGTAGGTAACACAGTTTTACGTAAGGTCGCGCCTTCGCGCCCCAATAAGCCCACAGTGGCGGAGGCGGCAACGACGTTGTGAATGGCAATCATATTACCTGCTGCCGCACCGACGGCCTGAAGTGCCAGCACGGTGACGGTTGATGCGCCCAGTGTTTGTGCGACTTCAAATTGAAACTGACTAAACATCATATTCGAGACGGTATTTGAGCCGGCGATAAAGGCCCCTAATGCACCAATGGTGGCGCTAAGAGCAGGGAAACCATCACCCACCAGTTGCGCAGCAAACCGCGCTGTCATCACTGGCATACTGACCAAATCGGCGGCATTCACTCCTGAGTTAATAAATATACGCACCATAGGAATGGTAAACACCAACACAAAGCCTGCACCGATGAGTGTTTTACTAGACTCATTCGCTGCTTTGAATAGAGGCTGGAGACGTTTGTTGTGAAGTAAGGTGGCAACTAAGGCGACGAATGCGAGGATCCCACCAGGAAGATACAAAGGTTGAATCGCCGCATTAATGCCGGTTTCTCCCAATAGCGCGTTAAAACTTAAGCTCACATCTGTTAGTAGTGATTTTACCGTTGGACTGACGCGGCTGATCACCAAACACAGTGCCAAGAGTAAATAAGGCGCCCAAGCCATGGCCATGTTCATGGGCTTTTCTTGAACCTTAAGGTCCATTTTAAGCGAGCCTAACCATTGACTCGGCCACGTAGAGGCATCATCAAAGTCCCAGTGCTTTTTGGGAACAAGAAAGTTTTTCCGTGCCGCAGTGGTGACTAGGACAATACCCACTAATCCACCAAGTAGAGAGGGGAATTCAGGACCGAGTAACCACCCGGTCAAGGCATAAGGAATGGTAAAGGCTAACCCCGCAAAAATGGCGAATGGCGCCACGGCCAATCCTTCGCGCCAGCTTTTGTTTTTGCCGAAAAAGCGGGTCAACATCATGGCCATCAATAGTGGCATTAGGGTGCCAATCATGGCATGGATGAGTGCGACTTGGGTGGTGATAGCTTGTAAATAGCTGGCCCAGTCACTGCCGTTAGCCAGTAATGTTTGTCCAATAGTGTGGCTATCAAGCCCTTTATTGACGCCGACAATGATAGGGGTTCCCACTGCTCCGAAAGAGACGGGCGTGGATTGGATCATCATACCAATCACAACGGCGGCCAGCGCAGGAAAGCCGATTGCAACCAACAAAGGGGCAGCGATTGCCGCGGGGGTCCCAAATCCTGACGCGCCTTCAATGAAAGAGCCAAAACACCAAGCGATAATAATGGCTTGAATACGCCGGTCATCAGAAATATTGGTGAAACCATTACGGATCACGGTAATCGCACCGGTGTGTTTCAATGTATTGAGCAGCAAAATCGCGCCAAAGACAATCCAGAGGACAGCGGCTGTAATGATTAGTCCTTGTAAAATCGAGGCTGAGACGCGAGTAAGGCTCATTTGCCACTGGAATAGTGCGATTAACACTGTCATGATAAATGCCACTGGCATCGCCTTTTTGGCGGGCCAATTTAATCCCACCAGCAAAATGGCAGCAACCACGATGGGGGAAAACGCAACAAGGGCGTAGAGGGTATCAGTCATAGTCTGTCCTTTTAGACGTCTCTTCCGTTAGTTCACGTAAAAGCAAGGCACGCCATCGTATTTTTATGCTGTCGCATCTGTTGTTTTTTTGCTGACATCGTGATGACGTGATGTTAACTGGATGTGACATTACTCGTTTACATTTTCTTGATATATGGAAATAATGAAAATGATTACTTCCATAATTGACATAATATGCCGAAAACAGACGATCTCGTACTTTTTGCTCAAGTCGCTGAATATGGTTCCTTCAGCAAAGTTGCCGAAATAAATTCCCTTACAAATTCAGTCGTTAGTAAACGGATTAAGAAGCTGGAGGAGAGTCTAGGCGTTCAGTTGTTGTATCGAACAACCCGAAAGCTGACACTGACGGATGCGGGGCGGACACTCTATCAAGGCGCAAAAACTGTGAAGCAAGCCGCTGATGAAGCCTTTGATGCTGTCTCGGGCTTTGGTGAGGCGATCAGTGGCCATATCAAAATCTCGGTACCAACGATTTCTGGTGAGTTACTGTTAGCAGAGGCAGTCGCGGAATTTTGTAGCCAATACCCGGGGCTTACCATTGATATGTCGTTAGAAAACCGCTTTGTTGATTTGATTGATGAAGGGTTTGATTTGGTAATCCGTACCGGTTATCTCGAAGACTCCAGTTTGATTGCTCGACATATTCTTGACTCTCAATGGGTGGTTTGTGCCGCACCGGGCTACATTGCACGTCATGGTCGTCCGCAGCAACCTCATGATCTGAAAGCCCATAACTGTTTGCAATATGCCTATCAAACCACAGGGGCAAGTGATTGGGAATTTAAAGGTGAGGGCAAAAACCAAATGATTAAAGTGTCGGGGAATCTCTCGACGGATAACCCCATTGCATTGAGGAAAGGCGCGCTTGGGGGACACGGTATTGCGTATGTCCCGCGTTGTTTGGTTTATCAGGATATTACTCGGGGCGACTTGATTGATCTGTTTCCCGATCAGGTGGGCAAGCGATTGGGGATTTATGCCGTGTACCCGTTTACCCGTCAGCCACCAAAGAAGATCCGCTTACTCATTGAGCACATTCGGCAAAAGTATTTAGATATTCGCCATTGTTTCTAGCAAGGTGATGTATAAACAGATACCGAGTTTATTTGGCTGCAATGGCAACGTTCGGTGACAACCAAAAAGCGCCATGCTGGATGGCGATGGCGCTTGTATTCTATGTATAGTCAGATTTAACTATTTCAGCATCTTAGCCATTTCACGGCCTTTGCCGATCACATCATCAACGGCGGCGACCACGGTTTTAGGAAAGCCGAGCATATTGTATTCGAGCTGCTGATTAAGCCACTCGAGCTTGGAGTCGGTAGTGACAAACTCCTGCCATGATTCGTCGACTTTCCCCGCCAGTCGTAAGATACCGGCCAGGGGCGAGAATTGTTCTTGATGGACGGGCGTAAATTGATAGCGAATTGCATCGCAAAGCCGATCAGGAAAATTCCACCTACGTGCTAACTCACCGCCTAACTCTGCGCTGGTGACACCTAAAATGAGTTCCTGCGCTTCTTGCTTGGGTTTACCCGCTTCTATATGTAGGTTAATCCTATCAAGCTGTTCATAAGCGGTGGTCATGATCAGCAATTCGCCCAAGTTATGAAGCATCCCCGCAGTAAACGCCTCATTCGGATCCATTTTTAATGAGCCCGCGAGCGCTTTGCTGATGGTCGCTACTTCAAAGGTGTGCTGCCAAAATGCGTCGATATCCAATTCGCTATCGACGTCAAACGCACTCATTAATGCACTTGAAACGACGAGGGTGCGCACGGGGCCAAGCCCAAGCCGAATGACTGCTTCATTGACAGAACCAATGTTCCGGGCTCGTCCAAAATAGGCGGAATTTGATAAGCGGAGTACTCGGGCTGAAATCACTTGATCGTATGAAATTTTGTCCGCAATTTGATTGAGATCGGCACTGTCACTGTTTACCAAGTCAATCAGTTCTTGCACAATTTTAGGGATCTTCGGTAATTTATCGATACGCTCAACTAAGCTACTGGATTGCATAATAACTTTCCTATAAAAACGCCCTCATCTAACTATAGATCAGGGCGAAACATGGGTGCAGATAAAATGCAAAAAACTAAGTCGTACAGTATGCTTGCTTGCGGGCATTAAAACGCTCAACCAAATCTTGAATCGCGTCTTCACAATAAGGGCGTAACCCGCTGGCGACCATTGTCTTGCAACCATGACCGACACGCCTATCTCCAACCATAAAATCAAACGAGAGATCGACCTTGCCACGTTTACCGTTAACACTCATGGTTGAGCTAGAAAGGGCAACTTCTGCCGAGCTAATTTGTAAATCATCAAACGACAGACTCATGCTCTCATACATCACCAGCGGWCGATCGGTATTGATCATCATCTGCTGCTCACGCATCAATGGCACCATGATATGGGGAAAGTTTTTACCTGAAAACTGTACATAGTGCTGAGCAATTTCGTTAGCAAGCGCAGGGTCGTGTCGCACAGCACCGCGGCGGGTCAGGGTAAGATAGAGCTTTTGGTTTTCATCGACCACAGTGACTTCATGCTCGGTTTCGACAATCTTTAATGGCGTGTTCGCACTGATCATGCCATTAAAATGAATCTGAATATGCTCACTGATCCCAATCTTTGCAAGCAAAATAGAGAGCAGAAGATCGCCGGGTACACAAAAGCGTGATGCCTCAGTATCGTGGATAGGGTTAAAGTCACCGGCAACACGTTTAGCAAAGTCACTGGCTTGCTGGCGAGTAAAAAGCAGTTTTCCGTCCTGCTCACTATAATAACGTTCAAGTTGCATAATTGTTAACAAAAGCGATAAAGAAGTGAGTATTGTAACCCAAGCGGACCGATTGATTGGTCTAGCCAGTCGTTGCATTAGCGGTTAGTGATCGCTGTCGAGCATTTTTTCCTAAAGAAACCATTTCACGACCAAGGTCTAAAGCCACCATGCTTCAAAGGTTTCATTTTGGATGTTATAAATGAAGGTGTTAGATAAAAATTCAAGGATGGGCTATGACATTTCCCTACCGACACATTGTTGTGCTTACCGGCGCGGGCATTTCTGCAGAGTCGGGTATTCGTACCTTTCGTGACCAAGATGGCCTGTGGGAAGAGCACCATATTGAAGATGTCGCGACGCCAGAAGGCTTTGCGCGTAATCCGCGATTGGTTCAGCAGTTTTATAATGACCGCCGTCGCCAGCTTCAATCCGGTGTATTCCCCAATGCGGCACACGACGCGCTAGCCCGTTTAGAAAAAGAGAGTGATGCCACTGTGCTGGTGGTTACGCAGAATATTGATGATCTTCATGAACGCGCCGGCTCGCAGCACATCATTCATATGCATGGCGAGCTCCTCAAAGCACGCTGTAGCCACTCGCAACAAACCATTGATTGGGTAGGGGATATTACTGAGGCTGATCACTGTCATTGCTGTCAAATGCCAGCGCCCCTTCGTCCTCATGTGGTTTGGTTTGGCGAAATGCCACTGGGGATGGGACAAATCCATGATGCACTCACCCAAGCTGATTTATTCGTCTCTATTGGGACGTCTGGTGCAGTATATCCCGCTGCGGGTTTTGTACATGAAGCGGCGATGCATGGGGCTCACACCATTGAAATCAACTTGGAGCCCAGTGCGGTTGAAAGTGAGTTTAATGAACGCCGTTACGGCAAAGCCAGCACGCTCGTACCGGCGCTGGTGGATGAAGTCCTCGCCTTTGAACAGTAAAAAGGGGCCCTCAGGCCCCCGCGTCTTGTCATTACATCCCCGCCTTTAAGCGCTGGAAGTAATCTTCGTACAAGCGGTTGGCATCACCGACCGCATTTTGCCATTCACCGGCCTGCATCACCGCTTTCGGTGGGTAAATATTAGGATCATTTTTAAAGGAAGCCGGTAACAGCGGATAAGCCGCTTTAACGGGTGTTGGGTAGCCAATGTCGAGTGCGAGCTTCGCGGCGTTTTCTGGACGCAGCAAGAAGTCGATCATCTTGTGCGCAGCGTCGACATGTTTAGCGTTGGCGGGAATGGCAAGACTATCCATCCAAAAGATGGCGCCTTCTTCTGGCCAGACAATCTCAATGGGAGCGCCCTCCTGACGGGCCATATACGCAGAGCCATTCCAAAGCATCCCCAAGGTGACTTCGCCGGCAAGGTAGGGGTTGGCAGGGAAATCGGAGTTAAATACCAATACATTTGGCATTAGCTCACGCAGCGCCTCGTAGGCGGCTTTGATCTCATCCGGATTGGTGGTATTAGCTGAATAGCCCAGCTTACGCAGTGCGATGTGGAAGAGCTCGCGCGCGTCATCCATCATCAGCAATTGCCCCTGCCATTTCGGATCCCACAGATCGGCCCAGCGAGAGACAGCGCTGCTATCCATAAAATCAGTGTTGACTCCAATGCCCGTTGCTCCCCAGATATAAGGGATAGAGTATTGGTTATCAGGATCAAAGGGTTTGTTCAGGTTATCCGGGTCAAGGCCGTCAAAATGGCTGAGTTTGGTTTTATCCACTTTCTGTAGCATGCCTTCCTGACGCATTTTGGAGACGTAATAGGTTGAGGGAACAACCAAATCATAGCCTTCAGGATGCGTCTTTAATTTCGCATACATGGTCTCATTGGACTCATAGGTGGAATACATGACTTCAATACCGGTTTCTTCGGTAAATTCTTCTAGCACGGATGCTGGAATGTATTCGGACCAGTTGTAAAAGTAGAGAACATCATCTTCAGCCGATGCCGTTGATGGGACCAGTGACGCACCCAGCAGCGCCAACGCAGAGAGTGAAGACCATTTGGTCATGGTGAAAACTCCTAGACATTACAGACAACAGGAAGCGGGCTGCCAGCGGGGTAGCAGCCCGAGGAAAGGTTTATTTTAGTCGATCTTTAGCCAGCCATTGTGAGCACATAACTAAGACGAGCGATACCATTAGCATGATGGTCGCTAAGGCATTAACTTCGGGTGAGACGCCAACTTTAACCATTGAGTAGATTTTCAAAGGTAAAATTTCATAACTTGGGCCCGTCACGAAAGAGCTAACAATCACATCATCCAAGGAGAGCGTGAAACTCAGTAACCAGCCCGCGCCCACCGCAGGCGCTGCAAGGGGCAGAATGATTTTGGTCAGAATGACCCACTCACTGGCGCCTAAATCACGAGCCGCCTCAAGCATTTTGACATCAAAGCCATTTAAGCGGCTGTACACGGTGACCACCACGAATGGCAAACAAAAGGTGATGTGCGAGAGCAGCAAAGTAAGAAAGCCCAATTGTGCGCCCATCAAGACAAATAATGCCAACAATGAAATAGCCATCACGATATCAGGCGACATCATCACCACGAACAGCATACCATTAACGAATTGCTTGCCACGAAAGCGATAGCGGAACAAGGCGACTGCCGTGAGGCTACCGATAATTGCCGCCGCAGAGGCAGAGAAAATCGCGATGGTGAGCGAGTTCCCTGCCGCCTGAACCAAGCTGTCATTGTTGATAAGCTGCTCATACCATTTCCAAGTAAAGCCTTTCCAGTTCATCCCAAACTTGCTGGCATTAAAGGAATTCACAATCAATATAATGATTGGAATATACAAAAAGGCATAAACTAAGGATAAGAATCCACTGCGTAAGATGCGGCTCATGCAAGTGTCTCCTTACGGTTCATCCATTTGCCAACCCGCCAATAGGCGAACAACATCAGACCCATGAGAACGGTCAGAGAAATACTGGCTGCGGAACCAAATGGCCAATCTCGTACATTGAGGATTTGGCTCTTAATCACATTACCAATCAGGAGGTTTTTCGCCCCACCCAATAAATCAGAGACATAGAACATGCCCAAGGCGGGCAGTAATACCAACAAACTGCCAGCAATAATCCCCGGTGTGGTTAAGGGAAGGATCACGCGAATAAAACGTTGAACCGTATTCGCCCCAAGATCGCGTGCCGCTTCAAGGTACGCGTTGTCTAGCTTTTCAATGCTGGAATACAAGGGCAAAATCATAAACGGTAGCAAGATGTAGACAAGACCAATCATGACCGCGTATTCGGTATACATAATGCGAATGGGGCGCTCAATCACGCCAAGCCACATCAGGCTTTCGTTCAATAAGCCGCGCGTGCCGAGAAAAATCTTAAGGCCATAGGTACGGATCAGTGAATTCGTCCAGAAGGGCACAATGACCAAAAAGAGCATTAACGGACGCATGCGTTTTGGCATTCTGGCGATGATAAACGCGAACGGGTAACCGATTAACAAGCAAATCAGGGTCGCGATGGCTGCCATATAGAACGAATGCCATACCACCTTGGCGTAGAGAGGATCCAATAACTTGGCATAGTTACTGAGTGTGAAGGTCATCTCAATCAAGTTGGCATCGTCACGGGTTAAGAAACTGGTGATGATGATCATCAGGTTGGGCATAAAGACAAAAACCAATAACCAACCGACAACCAAGCCAATGATGGCGGTTTGCAGGTTAAGCTTTTTCATCGGCCAATACCACCTCCCAGCTTTCAACCCAAGTGATTGCCACTTTTTGGTCGAGTGAGTGGTCAACATCCGGGTCATCTTCATTAAAGAATTCGCTGACCATCACGGTTTGCCCTGATGGCATCTCGAGCACAGAGTCTAGCGTCATGCCTTTATAGTTACGCTCACGCACGTAGCCAATTAGGCCATTGGGGTTAGCATCATCACTAATTTCTTCAATGCGAATATCTTCTGGGCGCAGCAAGACTTTGACTTGATCGCCGGCACGTACATCCAGTTTGCAGTAGACCTCACATTCACGTGACTCAATACGCGCCCAAATGCGTTGCTCATCCATCCGTTTAATCACGGTAGCATCGAACACATTGATTTCACCAATAAAACGCGCCACAAACAGGTTCTTAGGCTCTTCGTAAATCTCACGAGGGCTACCGTCTTGCTCGATTTCACCATCACGCATTACCAAAATCCGATCGGACATCGACAGCGCTTCTTCTTGGTCATGTGTGACAAAGATAAAGGTGATCCCCAGTTTACGTTGTAGCTGTTTGAGCTCCATTTGCATGCGCTTACGCAGCTTATAATCTAGCGCGGATAAAGACTCATCTAACAACAACACTTTCGGTTTATTGACAACGGCACGAGCAATTGCAACACGTTGTTGCTGGCCACCCGATAATTGATGTGGCTTACGCGACGCATAATGGTCAAGCTGCACCATACGCAGCGCTTCCATCACCCGAGGCTCGATCGTCGTACGATCCACACCTTGCATCCGCAGTCCGAACGCAACGTTTTCGAATACGCTCATGTGCGGGAAAAGGGCGTAGCTCTGGAATACCGTATTTACGTGGCGCTGTTCGGCGGGGATATCTGTGACATCCTTTCCATCGATAATGACACGGCCGCTGTCCGCATCTTCAAGGCCAGCGATAAGACGTAATACGGTTGTTTTCCCGCAGCCAGAAGGGCCGAGGATAGTCAGAAATTCACCATCGTTAACGGTGAGATTGAAACGGGAAATGATTTCTTTGCCGTCAAAGCTTTTGGTCAGAGATTTAAGCTCAACAACCGGTTTGTGAGATACATGCGCGTGGTTCAATGGTTCGTTCTCTCCCTACCTGGCAAATTGTTGTTCGCGGATTTACCCATAAAATAGACGGCGCATGATAGACGTGCATCCTGCTAAGTTAAAGCAATTTTTTACACATTTTCGCCGTGCTCTAATCAGCCGCTATCATGGGTAAATCATGAAACATCCTTGATGTTAACGTTGGGTAAAAATAGCACGGATTCCGTGTTTCCTGGTGAGATTGGTTTTTGGCTATTGGTAACAGTCAGATATACTGTCAACAACAGTCATGACAAATAACGATTATGAGTCAACAAGATTTCAACAATGCGCTACATATTGGTGGGTCGATAGAGACCGCACTCAACGGTCGATATCGCCTCGAGCCATTTGAGATTATTAAAGAAGCGTTCTCGCTGACATTTAAACACTTCTGGTCCTTTCTGCCCGCGGCTTTATGCTTATTTGCCGTTCAAGTTGGTATTCTAGTGTTGATGTTGACGTTACTTCTGGGCGATCCCTCTCATTTATTCGAGGGGTTAGTCGGGCAGCGCGAAATGACCACAGATATGGTGTCATCCGTGTGGTTATCTAACTTTACCTCTGAGGTGCTGATTGCCCCCTTGTATGCAGGTGCAAGCTTGATGGGGTTGGCGCATGCAATTGGGTTTAGGTCCAAACCTCGCCATCTAGTTAAGGGGTTGGCGTTTGCACTGCCTGTCACCGTGGTGATTTGTTTGTCTGCGACGTTACAAAGCGTCGCCAGTATGATTTTTCCATTATTGAGCTTATATGTCGCGATGGCCTTTTCAATGGCACCGCTACTGATTTGTGAAAAGCGTTTGACGCCGTTAAAGGCGCTGGCGGTGTCTTTCCGTGCCGTCAACAAGAAAGTGCTCGCCCTTGCCACCATTTATGCGGTGGTCGGCGTGCTATTTCTCATTTCTTTTGTTACCGCTGGCTTTGCATTGGTTTGGGCATTACCCTTTCTGTTCAATGTTAAGGGTGTGATTTACCGAGAAATGTTTGGTGTCGGCGTTGAAGTGACGGTGTCACAAAATAACGATAACAATGCTACCCCTGAAACATCCCATTCGTCAGGCAACGATACTTTTGATGCCTGATTGGCGTTTAGCCCGTACACGGAGTGTCCATGAAAAAATTAACCAGTGCATTGGCACTGGCAGCTTGTATGAGCTTGCCTGCCCATGCCGATACCATGAGATTTAGCTACAGCAAATTGTTCACTCAGCTCAAGCATAATGTTGAAGAAGGGCACCCAGATATTGGTGTCGCGTATTTTATGGTTTCGCCTGATACCGGCGAGGTGTGCCCCATATCTCGAGCGTGGATGCGCAAAAAGGAACATTACGAAGCCTTTGATATCCCGCCATCGCAAGCATTGCCACTGCCACTAGATAACCAGTTACGCAAAGTGAACCCAGATGTATTTGTGGAAACTCCAGCGGGCATGACCTGCGACATCTCTTTTCAGGTTCTAGTGAATACGCCGGTTGATCAGCAATTGACGGGGGAGCAAATTCAAGGCTGGTTGCCTCAAATGGATGCGATGATGAAGAATCTCGGCGGTATGTTCGCGTCGTGGTTTATGCCGAAAACGCAGGGTGTCGTGGTGCATTTTGGACCAGATGTTAGCGGTAATGTGGTATCAACAACCGGCCAATCGTACGTGATTGAGAACCGTAAAGTGACCATTGATGCCAGTGCGTTGCAACCGGAGTCACGCTTAACGCTTCCAGCCACGCCAATTAAAATATCACCTTGGCTACCAAAAGACCCTTCCTCTTGATAGAAAAAAAGCGCTCTTGGAGCGCTTTTTTACGATAACGAACGGGTTAGCTATTGGCTCACGTTCATCACAGCTAACGTTAATGCTGGGTCTACCTCAACCACATCATCATTATCGGGTGTCGGGTTGGTAAAGGTTTCTTTATCGAAGGCAGTGTCTCCATCGCCTTCATAGGCCATACCTGCTGCCACTGATTTGAAATCAAACAAGTTGAAGTCAGCCATGTGCGAAGGCACTACATTTTGCATCGCGCGGAACATGGTCTCAATACGTCCAGGAAAACGCTTGTCCCAATCACGCAGCATATCCTTGATCACTTGGCGTTGCAGGTTAGGTTGCGAGCCACATAGGTTGCATGGAATAATCGGAAACGCTTTTTGCTCCGAGTAACGTTCAATGTCTTTTTCGCGACAATAGGCCAGAGGACGGATCACCACATGTTCCCCGTTATCTGAGACAAGCTTGGGTGGCATGCCTTTCATTTTGCCGCCATAAAACATGTTCAAGAATAAGGTTTCAAGGATGTCGTCGCGATGGTGGCCCAAGGCAATTTTAGTGGCTCCCAACTCTTTAGCCGTACGGTACAAAATACCGCGACGTAAGCGTGAGCAGAGTGAGCACGTGGTTTTACCTTCCGGCACTTTATCTTTCACAATCGAGTAGGTGTCTTCTTCAACAATCTTATACTCGACGCCGAGACTCTCAAGATACTCTGGCAAGATATGCTCGGGAAAGCCGGGCTGTTTTTGGTCTAAGTTGACCGCGATAAGCTCAAACGAAATGGGAGCGCTTTTTTGCAAGCTTTGTAGCATATCTAGCAGCGTGTAACTGTCTTTTCCGCCAGATAAGCACACCATGATACGATCGCCATCTTCAATCATATTGAAGTCAGCAATGGCTTGGCCGGTATTACGGCGAATGCGCTTTTGCAGTTTATTAAACCCGTATTTTTGTGCTTTGGTCAGCTCTTGCGTGCTCATAAGTACTTTCGCGTGATGGGCAGCTCAACCACGTTGCGCTGCAGTGAATGCATGAATGGCGGGTATGATACGGATTTTGACTATAAATGCCAGCAGCAGGCAGTGAATCGCACTGCCTGCTAGGGTTGAAGGGTTAATCGCTCGCGCGAGGGTCAAGTGGACTGATGTAACCATTCGGTTTGATGGCGAGCAAGTCACAATCCAGTTGGTCAATCATATGTTCTGCCGTATTACCAATAAAGACGGCTGAGAGGCCGGTTCGTCCAGTTGTGCCAAGAATCACCAGCTCTGCATCTAATTCGCGTGCGATCTCGGGAATAACATCTTCAGGTAATCCCTCATGCACATGTGTACGCGCCTCTTCAATGTGGTGACGCTGGCGGAGCGCTTTCATGGCAGTGAGGTGATGTCCTCTAACCGCATCGGTATATGAGGTGGGGTCAAACTCTGGTAGCTCGATGGTAATGTTCACCGGTGTTGCCGGGTAGGCATTGGCTAAATGAAGCTCAGCACCAAGCATCGCACTCATCACTTCGCCTTCATCCACGAGTTTATCATTCAATGTGGCGTGTGTTTCGCTCTCAGAGGCAACATGTACGGACGCAATGATTTTGCCTTTGTCTGGCCATCCATGTTCTTTCACCAACAACACAGAGCTTGGACATTTGCGTAATAGGTGCCAGTCAGTTGGGGTGAAAATCACAGAGCCTAAGGTATCATGCTTGTGCGTGGCCTTAACCACTAAGTCATGCTGATGGCTCAGTACTCGCTCAACAATGGCTTCATAAGGGCGGTTATGCCACACCACTTCTTTTTCAATATCACAATGTTGCGCGTTGTGTGACTGAATGATGTCATTCATCCATTCTTCACGTTGGTGCATCACGCCATTTCGCATTGCTTGACGCTCATTGGATGAGAGCATCGAGGTCATTTCATAAGAGAAATCATAAATAGCAAGAAATAGGGTCAGTTTTACATCCGCATCGCAGCGCTCACTTAATGTGACTGCGCGAGACAGTGCGGGCTGTTGGTCTTGGGCGGGGTCGATCACAACCAGAAGATTTGTATACCTGGACATATCTGCCTCCTTAGCACAGATGCACCGTGTAGTTTCAATGTAACGCACAACATCTAAGAGAGCGATATAAAATCGAGATAGGGAAGCAAAAAAGAGAAATGGCGCATAATGCGCCATTTATTAGGAGTTTGTTTACATGTTGAAAGGGCAGTTTAGAGCTCTTCGCCTGCTAAACGTGCTAATTCTTCCAGATTGAGAATCGTGATGTATTTCCCTTTCACGGCAAGAATTTCTGATTTTTGGAAGCGACCTAGCAACCGGCTAATCGTTTCGACAGTGAGGCCAAGATAGTTACCGATATCACCGCGGGTCATCGTCAGTCGGAACTCACGAGGCGAAAAACCACGCTGAGCAAAGCGCTTAGAAAGGCTATAAAGGAAGGCTGCGAGACGCTCCTCTGCGGTTTTCTTCGACAGGAGCAAGATCATATCTTGGTCTCCTTTGATCTCATTACTCATTAACCGCATGATTTGTTGTCTTAATTTTGGCATCTTGCCAGACAAATCATCGAGGATTTCATAAGGAATTTCACAGATCATCGAGGTTTCAAGCGCCTGTGCAAAGCTTGGGTGCTCTTTCTCATTAATAGCATCAAAGCCTACTAAGTCGCCTGCAAGGTRGAAGGCTGTTATTTGTTCATCACCTTGCTCGGTGATGGTATAGCTTTTGATGGTTCCTGAGCGGATTGCATACAGCGCTCGAAGATGATCACCCGCTTTGAATAACTCTTGGCCTTTCTGAATAGGTTTTTTTCGCTCAATGATGCTATCCAGTTGATCCAACTCTTGCTCATTCAACGTAAAGGGAATACATAACTGGCTAATACTGCAATCCTGGCAATGAATTGCACAGCCACCAGACTGTACCCGCCGAGTGATGATCTTATTAGACACCATACACCTGCCTGAAATAAAAAACGTCGCCAGTAATATTACACCATTATGGCATGCTCGGTCGACCTTATACTGATGGTCTACCTACAAAAGCAGTTTGAGCGCGCCATAGGCTGTGTAAAGACCATACAGTGCCATTAGTATGGCACATGTCAAACGTATTAGACGATTATTGAGTATGGGTTTGATCCGCTCCGCAAGTGCACCCACGGTGATCATCRCGGGTAGAGTACCGAGACCAAAGCCAAACATAATCAGGGCACCTCCTGATGCGCTACCTGCAACTGCTGACCAACTGAGTGCAGAGTAAACGAGTCCACAGGGTAACCAGCCCCAGAGTAAGCCAAATGGAAGTGCATAGGTTGGTGATTTGAGCGGTAATAACTTAGAGGAAAGTGGAGAGACGCGCTGCCACAATTTGCCACCAACCCGCTCGATATAACTTAAGCCGTTCCAGATATGAGCTAAATAAGCCGCAAGCAACAGCATCATCACAGCAGCAAAAAGGCGTAGGACTGCCAGCTGATGGGTGAGATCACTCATGGCAAGAATAGAGGCAACTGCACCGCCAATCAGTGCACCTGCAATGGTGTAGGAGGTAATGCGTCCAAGGTTATACAAAAGTAGGTAGGGCCATTTCGCTTTATGCTTGGGGATACCAAGTGACATTGCTGCCGCCACACCACCACACATCCCAATACAATGCCCGGYACCGACCAAACCAATGACGAAGGCGCCAATAAAATCAACGTTAGTCATACAAGGCTCGTTTAGGGATGTTTAGATGAGTGCTGGTTGTCGGATTCGTTTTCGTTACGCTGCGCATTTTTCTCTGGCTCTTCCTCATCAAATAGGATTGATGAGCCTTGGCGTTCTAAATCTTCAAATTGATCGGACTTCACCGCCCAAATAAACACCACAGCAGCCACACAGACCAGCATGATGGCAATGGGGATCAAAATATAAAGGCTGGCCATAAGATTTCCTTATTTTCGGTTGAGCAGACGGAGTGAATTCGATACCACAATAATTGAACTTGCTGACATGCCTACCACGGCAACATAAGGCGCGACAAACCCCATTACTGCAAGGGGAAGAATGGTGACATTGTACCCCAAGGCCCATGCGAGGTTTTCGGCAATGATACGGCGAGTGCGACGCGCGAGTTGTCGCGCCGTAAGCAGTTTTTCTAGATCATCGCTCAGTAACACCATATCGGCGGAGGCTTTAGCGATATCGGTACCGCCACCCATCGCCACCGAGAGGTGCGCGCCTGCAAGTACAGGGGCATCATTAACACCATCACCGACCATTAATGTAATCGTATCGCTTGAAAGCTCCTGAAGATACGCCAGTTTTCCTTGTGGCGATACACCTGATATCACAGTTTCAATGCCAAGCTGGTTTGCGACCGTGTTGGCATTGGCAGATTGATCGCCTGTGAGCATGGTGGTTTGAATGCCTGCGTGTTTGAACGCAGCAATTAAGGATGCACTGCTATCACGAATTGGGTCATTGAGCGAGAAGGCGGCAATGGGCATACCATCACACGAGAGCACGACTGGGTAATGGCTAAATGCTGTCTCTATGGTGGCCAGCGCAAAATCCGGCTTGCCGATCCGCCAATGTTGTCCGTGAATTGTGCCACTGATACCTAGCCCAATGTGATTATCTGCGTCAACGACGTCATAATACGCTAAGGCTCTCAACTGAAAAGCGTGGGCAATCGGGTGGTTGGCAAACGCTTCTAAGCTGGCGGCAATGTCCAGTACGTTTTGTTCATCATATTCAGGATTGACGATCGCGACATCACTGATCTCAATCTTACCTTCTGTCAGGGTACCCGTCTTGTCGACAACCAACCGATTGACTTTCGTTAACGTCTCCAGCACATGACTGCGGCGCAACATGATACCGAGCTGACCAAAGGTTGAAGTTGAGCAGGTTAATGCGGTCGGTGTTGCTAAAGATAGTGCACAAGGACAGGTCGCCACCAACACTGACAGCATGATCCAAAATGCATCGTCAGGTCGCTCAAAATGCCAATATAACCACGTTGAGGCGGAGATAAGTAAAATCGCGGCGACAAAGTAGCGGGCAGTTTTGTCCGCGAGGACAGCGACTTTTGGCTTCGCCATTTGTGCTTCATCTTGTAGGCGAACAATGTTAGCAACTAATGATTCTTTATGATTGGCTGTCACTTCAAGGTCGACGTTACCTTCAACATTCATGGTCCCCGCGTAAACAACGTCTCCCTCTTGTTTCATTTGCGGCAGTGACTCGCCGGTGAGCATCGCTTCATCAACCGAGGTTGTGCCGGTTAGTACCACACCATCGGCAGGGAAAGGCTCACCTGGCAACACGCGTATTTTTGCTCCGACCGAGAGGCTATTAGCAGGCACTGCTTCGCCATCAAGATAACGTGCCATTTTCGGTACCAGCTTGAGCAAATTTGCACTCGCGGCCGCCGCTGTGCGTCTTGCCCGCATTTCCAGAAAACGCCCCAACAGTAAGAAGAAGGTAAACATCGCGACCGATTCGAAGAAGACTTCGCCTTTGCCGGTAACGGTCGCGTACAAACTTGAAAAATAGGCAAAGAGCAAGGCGATAGAAACGGGCACATCCATACCCAGTGTACGTGCTTTTAAGTTTCGCCACGCATTGGTGTAAAACGGAAGCGCGGAGTAAAGCAGCACGGGAGTCGCAAAGATAAGGCTTATCCAACGGAAGTAGTTTCGGAAGGTTTCATCCATATCGCCAAAGACTTCAAAGTACATCGCCACGGCAAGCATCATAACTTGCATGGTAGCGAGGCCTGCAATCCCTAGGCGATAGAGATATTGCTTCATATTGCGGTGGTATTGCTGCTCTTGCTTATCCGCTTCAAACGGCGCAGCTTTGTAACCGAGTTGGTGAATGTGTGTAAGGATAGTGCTGAGTGATGTTTGGGTTTGATCCCAACGCACAGTCGCACGGTTCGTGGTTGTATTGACTTGGATATGCGTTACGCCTTTGGCGCGCTGCAATTGCTTTTCAATCAACCATGCACAAGCCGCACATGACACGCCATCGAGTGACAACGTCACCTCTTTTTGTTCGGCAAGGTCACGTACAAATTCGCGTTGAACATCTTCATTGTCATACAGCGCCAGTGATTTGAGCTCTTCCGGTACGAGATCCGCTTTATCTGCTTGAGTTGTTCGATACTGATAATAAGAACTCAAACCACTGTCTACAATAGTGGTTGCCACTGCTTGGCAACCGGGACAGCACATTAGACGAGGTTGATCAAAGATCACAACTTGATAGGTGTCGCCAGTCAAAACTGGCTCACCACAGTGATAACAGGAGTGGGTCATGATTACTGCTTACCGCTTAGTGTCCAATCACTTGAGAGAGGGAAATTTACACGTCCGTTTACCTTCCAACTATCGTCAAACGACGAGATCTCAACAAACCACGGTCCCTCAATTGGCTCGGCAAGATCAATATGATAAATGCCCGCTTGGTTCGGATTCACCATCGCATTGATGTCTTTCCGCTCTAGCGTGCGGTGTTGGACATGTACCCGAAGGGTTGGGAAACGTTCAAGTTCGCCTTTATTGAGCGCAATGCGTAATGCGTCCGGCGTCGTCGATAGACTCGCGGAAACCCCTTTTTGAGCCGCCACACGAAGTTTAGAAAGGTCGACGTTAATCGCTTTTCCTTTTTTATAATAATCTTCAGCCACAAGCGACACTGAGTTCAATGAGAACACTGTCACTGTGAGCAAACTGGCGACAACAACAGAAGCGGGAAGCGCGATAAGGAACCAAGGCCAGAACTGCTTGTACCAGGGCTTTATCATGGGGAACACCTTTGCTTGAGCGTTAAAAAAAGCCCCTGCGGAACAGGGGCCATGTTCACACGTAAGTGCTTATTTTACTTCAGGGTTACTCAAACGCCATACATAAGCAGAGAGCAACTGAATTTTTTCTTCACCGAGGATATCTTTCCACGCAGGCATCACACCTTGGCGACCGTAGCGGATAGTGTCTTCAACTGCACGGCGAGAGCCACCGTATAGCCAGACGTTATCGGTGAGGTCTGGTGCGCCGAAGGCAGGGTTACCTTTACCATCTGTACCATGACATGCAGCACAGACAACAAAGCGCGTCTTACCTTTTGCGGCCATTTGCGCGTCAACCTTACGACCAGAAAGACTCAAGGCATAGGCAGCGACTTCTTTTACGCCGTCTTCACCCATGGTGTCTAACCACGCTGGCATATTACCTTGGCGGCCGTGCATCAAGGTTGCCTTGATGGTTTGAGGCTCACCGCCGTATAACCAAGCGTCGTCGGTCAGGTTAGGGAAGCCCGCTTGGCCACGCGCATCAGAACCGTGGCATTGTGCACAGTTTTGAATAAACAAACGTTGACCAACCTTTAAGGCTTCTTCGTTATCCGCAATTTGCGTAATAGGGCGAAGCGTTTTCCCGTCTTCTTGGTAAGCAAGCTTACGGAAGGCTTCACCGAACACTTTGTCTGCGGCTTCTAGTTCCATCGCGTACTGGTTGATGTGCTGCGCTTCTTGCGCTTTCGCCATCAATTCACGCGACTCCTCGACACTTCTTATATCCTGATAAGAACTTTTCCAACCTAGAACGCCGGCAAAGTTACCTAAACCTGGATACAAGATTAAATACCCAATCCCAAACACTAACGTGGCCCAAAACATGTAAGACCACCACTTGGGAAGTGGGTTATTCAGCTCACGAATACCGTCGTAGTCGTGACCCATATCATCCCCTTCGGCAACACCCATCTTATCTTTGGTCGTCCAAATGATAAGGGCTGCACACCCTGCAATGGTGCCGAGTACGATGATTGTTACAAAGAGACTCCAAAACGTACTCATTCGCGATTATCTCCTGTCTTGTCTTTGGACTTATCCTGGTCCTCATCGGCGAACACCAGATTGGCCGCATCATCAAAGTGCTTTTTGCGACCTTTGCTGTAAGCCCAAATAACGATCCCAATGAAGCTAACAAATAGGACTACTGTCCAAATACTATGAAAGGTGCCGATATCCATAGGCCCTCCTTTTTTACTTCATTGCATGACCGAGTGACTGAAGATATGCAATCAGTGCTTCGATCTCTGTTTTACCTTCAACTGATGCCTTCGCATTCGCGATGTCCTCATCGGTATATGGCACACCGAATTGGTCACGGAACAGCTTCAACTTAGCAGCAGTGGTTTTCCCATCTAGCTTGTTTTCAGCAAGCCAAGGGAAACCTGGCATGTTTGATTCAGGCACTACGTCACGCGGGTTAATCAGGTGGACACGATGCCATTCATCAGAATAGCGGCCACCCACACGTGCAAGGTCAGGACCTGTACGCTTCGAACCCCATAAGAACGGGTGTTCCCAAACACTTTCACCAGCCACTGCGTAATGGCCGTAACGCTCTGTTTCTGCGCGGAAAGGGCGCACCATTTGGCTGTGACAGACATTACAGCCTTCACGGATGTAAATGTCACGCCCTTCCATCTCTAAGGCTGTATACGGACGAAGGTTATCTACCGGTTCAGTGGTTTGCTTTTGATAGATCAGCGGGGTGATCTCGACCAGCGCACCAAAACTGATTGCAACGATAATTAAAATCGCAAGCAGACCGGTATTTTTTTCAACGATTTCGTGGCGATTGGCACTCATTTATTCGTTCTCCTTATACCGCAGGCTCAAGCGACTTCAAGCTAGCTTCTGGCGCACGAATCGTTTTGTACGCGTTATAAGCCATCAGGAACATCCCTGAGAGGAAGATTGCACCGCCGATAAAGCGGACGAAATAGAACGGATATGAGGCCTCTAGTGATTCCACAAAACTGTAGGTGAGGGTGCCGTCAGTGTTCACTGCACGCCACATCAGACCTTGCATCACACCAGAAATCCACATTGCCACGATATACAGCACAGTACCAATGGTAGCGAGCCAGAAATGGACGTTAACCAGTGATACGGAGTACATACGTTCTTGGCCAAACAGTTTTGGAATAAGGTGGTAAATGGAACCGATCGATACCATCGCAACCCAACCCAAAGCACCAGAATGCACATGTCCAATGGTCCAATCGGTGTAGTGCGACAATGCGTTGACCGTTTTAATTGACATCATTGGGCCTTCGAACGTGGACATGCCGTAGAACGACAAAGAAACGATCAAGAAGCGCAAGATTGGGTCATAACGCAGTTTATGCCATGCACCAGACAGGGTCATAATACCGTTGATCATACCCCCCCAAGATGGAGCAAACAGGATCAGCGACATCACCATACCCAACGACTGGGTCCAGTCAGGCAGTGCTGTATAGTGGAGGTGGTGAGGCCCCGCCCAGATATACAGTGAGATAAGTGCCCAGAAGTGAACAATAGACAGGCGATATGAGTACACTGGACGACCTGCTTGCTTAGGCACAAAGTAGTACATCATACCTAGGAAGCCAGCCGTCAGTAGGAAACCTACCGCGTTGTGTCCATACCACCACTGCACCATGGCGTCGACGGCGCCGGCGTAGATAGAGTAGGATTTCATCGGTGAAACGGGGATCGCCATGCTGTTAACAATATGCAGTACAGCAATGGTCAGGATAAAGGCACCGAAGAACCAGTTCGCAACATAGATATGAGAGGTCTTACGCTTAATCAGTGTTCCAAAGAACACAATCGCGTATGCCACCCATACAACAGCAATAGCGAGGTCAATTGGCCACTCTAGCTCTGCGTACTCTTTCGAGGTGGTATATCCCATAGGCAGCGAGATTGCTGCGGCGATAATAATGGCTTGCCAGCCCCAGAAGGTAAACTCTGCTAACTTCCCTCCGAATAACCGTGTTTGACACGTACGTTGCGCAACGTAGTAAGACGTTGCAAACAGCGCACTGGTACCGAATGCAAAGATCACTGCGTTAGTATGCAGTGGGCGCAAACGGCTGTAGGTCAAATACGGAATATCAAAGTTCAGCGCAGGCCACACCAACTGAGCGGCAATAAGTACACCTACTGCCATGCCCACAATACCCCACAAAATAGTTGTTAGGGTGAATAAGCGGACAACGCGGTAGTTGTAGTCTTGTTCAAGCTGCTTAACTTGGCTCATATTGCATGCTTCCACTTTTTGGTTAACTACACTCACGTTTGATACGGACGAAGCCTCCGCTTCGTCTTGTTACATACCATCCCAAAGGACATCATCCGTCGCGTACGGTTTTTAACCGCTTTGCTCGCTCCGTTGCTATTTCTTTGTAAAAATGGCATTTTCGGCCAGAATCATACTGTAGATAATGGGTGAAAAACAGGGGCTAACCCACACACTCAGTACGGCTTACCCCTCTTTCTTATAAAACTTTGACCTCTGTAACACGGAAAAACCTAATTATGGCAGCAGAAAAACTTACTAAAGGCCGACTCACGCAAATATTGGTGATGCTTACACTTTTAATCTCCGCGTTCATTTGGCGCACCCTTATCTATACGCCGGGACTTTCGAGTATAGACTGCGATGGTCACCAAGGAGTTTGTGGCACATCACATTCCCCGAAATTGCTTAGCTATCAATGGCAAGAAGAGGGGGGTAATTTAAAATTCTTTTTAATATCAGAGACAAAGCCACATGTTGCCTACTGGTTGGCAGGTGGCGCACAAGCGCCGCAAGTCGCAGAATCGTCAGAAGAAACCCCAGAAGGCGTGCAACGAGTTTGGCAGTGGACATCAGAGACTCGGCCAGAGGGTCAAGACATGTTTGTGGTTGTCATTGATCAGTATCAATTCAACTTTAATTACCTAAAAAAGCCCAATTGATATGCGTGTAAATTCACTTTTTAAGGGATAGGTGTCGTATATTTACTAGAGTGGTATTTATCTAAAGACTTCTCTAATTCTTTTTTATTTACTCTGTTAAAGCGTTTCACACATTCTGTATCGGGTTTGTGTGCTGGGCCATTTGGATTAAGTGATTGGAGCATGACAAAGGCGGGCTCGTGAATACAGGCCGCCATCAAATCATGCCAACCCACGGCAGATAAATATGCCTGACCGTGCTCAAGGAGCACGACAGCACCATGAAGAGACCCCATTTGCCGACAGCATTCTTCCAATACTCTAAGGGTTTCACTCGCCGAAGGTTGCGCTTCACGAAAGCGAGCACGAGGCTCGTCTGCGACGATGTCCAAGCCGTTGGTTATTCGGTGATCGATCAAGATGGGAATGAAGCCTTTGCCGGCGAGTTGATGAGACAAAACGGCACCGAGTTTGCAGGCTCCACCTAGCAGCGCGATAGGTCGACAGTCCATGTTTTTTTGTCTATCCGTAACAAGGTTGCACTAAGGATACGCGAGATTAGGTGCAATTTCAGCCACCTAAAGCGATGAATTCGACGCCTAATGTGCGTATCATGACTATTCTTACTCATTAATGTGTCATTAAAACATACGGGTTGTATGAAAATAGCGACAGCACATACGCGACTAAGCGATGCGAGCCAAGCAGCACACGCCCTGGCTCGTTCGCTAAAAGCACGATTAACCGCACCACAGCTGTTAATGGTGTATTTTACCGAGCAATATAATGCCGATCAGCTTCGAGAGACATTATCTGAACTGTTTCCGGAAGCCCAAATGGTCGGCTGCTCAACCTGTTGTGGTGTGATGACACAAAGTGGCTATATAGAAGGGCCGTCCATTGCTGTCTGGGCGTGTAATGATGAGAAAGGCTGCTATGGTTCCGCTTTGGTGCCGCACGAACCCCATCGTCAAGTCGCCGACTCCGCGCGTATTGCTTTGAACCAAGCGATCGAAAACAGTGGCCGATGTGGCGAGTTACCCAAACTCATTGCACTTCATAGCACCCCTGGTGAAGAAGAACATACATTGGCCGCGATTCGAGAAGAGCTTGGGGTTGCGGTGCCGGTGATCGGTGGCTCAGCTGCCGCGGATAGTGTGCAAGGGCAATGGCGTGTCTTCGATAGCCAACGCACTGCAAATACAGGGGTAGCGGTTAGTGTGTTTTATCCGTCTGCAAGAGTCAGCTACTCGTTTCATTCCGGCTACGCAGCTACTCAGCGCAGTGCAACAGTGACGGATGTAAGAGGGCGCCAATTGGTTAGTCTTGATCACCAGCCCGCGGCAGAGGTCTACAAAGCATGGTACGAGGCGGAAACCGGTATCGCCTTCGATACACAACAACCAGTGTTTACGCAATCCACATTGTATCCGCTGGGCACCCAAACTGGCACCATTCATGGTCTACCTTATTACACATTGACGCATCCAATGGCATTTAATGAGCAAGGCCATTTAGAGCTATTCTCTCAGCTCGAAGTCGGTCAATCGGTGTATTTGATGTCTGGGACCAGCGAAGGATTGGTCGCGCGCGCTAGCCGAGTAGTGGAATCAGCCAATGATCATGCGTTGCGACAGCCTGAACCCTTAGGGGGATTAGCGATTTACTGTGCAGGATGCATGCTGCATGTCAAAGACAAGCTAGAGCAAGTCGCTCACAATATCAATATTGCGTTATACGATGCGCCTTTCGTTTGTCCGTTTACCTTTGGCGAGCAGGGCTTGTTTCAAGGTGGCGAGTTGTCTCACGGTAATTTAATGATCTCAGCTGTGCTATTTCACAAGGATTAATCATGGCGTCGCAACGACTCACTGCGTCTGCTCGCTCAGACTCAGAATCGCTCCAAGAAACATTGTTCGAACTCAGTCGCGTCGAGGCGAGAGAAAAGCGTCTGCGTGAAGAAAACGATGCCATCTTATCTGCGATTTCAGCAATGACAGAAGCGACGACTAAAACGGATATCTTTGCCTCGCTATTAGGTGTGATCCGTCGCTATGTCAGCTTTGATAGCGCCTTAGCCTTGAGCCGAAACCGAGAAACTGAAGACGCGTTCCGCTGCCTCGTAGCGACAGACAGTTCTTTGGAAACCGTGACTTGGCAAACGGGGGAGGTGTTTCGCCGTTGTGTCCGCGGTGAGACTGTCGCGATTTATAAGCCAGGGTTGGTCAAAGAACTGCACTGTTTGACGCACCAGTATGCTGGATATATTAATGGAACAGCACTGATCAGCGGCCTGACTGTTAACGACAGTGAAGTGATGTTGGTTTTGTTGTCGCATCGCCGCGATTCATTCAACGACGAAGCCCAGCAAGTGTTAGACAGATTTCGTCCATTAATCCAACGGACGATTATGGATATCGATTATCGTCACCGCCTGCACACGCTGGTTGGGATCCGCACCCAAGAGCTCAATGCAAGTCGTCAACGTTTTCAAGATTTTGCCCAAACAGCTAGTGATTGGTTTTGGGAATTAGACAACAGCTTTCATCTTACTTACCTTTCTTCACCGTCAACCGATGCGGATATCGATCCGGAAGCGCTACTTAATAAAATTAAATCAGATACGGCGCTGAAAGCACGCTTAGAACGACTCATCCGCCACGAGAAAGCATTCAGTGATATTGAATGGCATATGCGCGCTGGTACAAATGATTATTGGGTAAGTTTGTCGGGCCGTCCCTTTTATAATAAACGGGGAGAATTGGTTGGGTATCGCGGCACGGCCAAGGATATTACCACCACCAAGCGTCGTGTCGAAGAGCTACAACAAGCACGCCAACAAGCAGAGTTAGCCAATAATGCGAAGTCTCAATTTTTGGCGGTGATGAGTCATGAAATACGAACCCCGTTAAACGCGGTACTGGGGTTGATTGACGCACTGCAACATTCTTCGCTTAACGCTGATCAAATGGCATGGGTAGGGCAGATGGATAAATCAGCTCAATTGCTCTTAACGCTTATTAGCGATGTGCTTGATTTATCAAAAATTGAATCCAATCGCTTTTCTCTGTCTCCCTCCGTTATGCGTCCTAGTGACAGCGTCACAAATGTCTATCAGCAATTGGTGGATCGTGCCGATAAAAAACATATCTACTTATCCATGTCGGTTTCATCTGTGGTTCCAGAGACGATTTTTATGGATGAAAATCGCTTTACGCAGATCTTACTGAACCTTATCGGTAACGCACTCAAATTTACTGATCGTGGTGGTGTCACCGTATCTCTTGATGCCGAACAGCACACGTTGGTGTTATGGGTGAAAGATACCGGCATCGGTATCGAAGAAAATCAACTCGCGCGGATATTCGATCCCTTTACTCAAGCAGATGGCAGTATCACGCGCCGTTTCGGCGGAACAGGATTAGGGCTGTCTATCTGTAAAAAGCTGGTTGAAATGATGGGTGGGACCATCAGCGTGCAAAGCGAGCCAAACCAAGGAACAGATTTCTGTGTTCGTTTGCCCATCATTGCGCCTCCCGATGGCGCATTACCGCCGGAACAGCCAAAAAAAGATGAAAATCATGATGATGTAGTGCCTCCAATGACGATTTTAGTGGCCGAAGACAGTCGCGCCAACCAAATGGTGGTGAGACTCATGTTGGAAAAGCAAGGCCATCGAGTCATTTTGGCATCCAACGGTGAAGAAGCCGTTCACCATATTCAGCAACACCTCGATGATTTTGATTTAGTGCTCATGGATATGTCGATGCCAGTGATGGACGGCATTGCCGCGACCAAGGCATTACGGATGGCAGGCTTTGACAAACCAATTATCGCGCTAACGGCTAACGCGATGGACGAAGACCGCCGTCGCTGCATTCAAGCGGGCATGAACGACTTCGTCACCAAACCGGTCAGAGCAGAAAGCCTCCATACGCTGCTCAGTGACTACAAGCCCGGATTACATACCGAGTAACTCGCGCTAGCCATTGCGAGGTCTAATTACAATGAGTTGAATCGGTTTATACCAAGTTGGGATAATCAGATTAAAAGAAGTAGTAATTAGCTATTTTATGGTAAATAGCTAATTACGTTTAATGGCACGGATGAAGTAGAGAAGCGTATGGTTAAGTGGCAGATATCACAATCAATCAGCCACTATATTTAACATAATATATATAATGCGAACTGAGACCAGTGTTCCAAGGATAGCGCCAATACCATCAAACCAAGGCTAAGTCCCTGAATACTCTGCAAACCTTGGTTATGTAGCTTTCCCAAAACGTTCTCCCATGCTTTCTTTGTTTGTTCTGTTTTAGCACGGTCAGCCGCTACTTTTACTAATACTTCCTCAATATTTAAACCTGCACCTTTAGCAAGAATAACTGCTGATTTTTCAGTTAGATAGCGCTTACCCTTGCGCATTTCACTGATGTTCGACGGCGTAACACCTAAGTCCGGCGCAATCTGCTTATCTTGTGTGTAGTTTTTTGCCTTTTTATAGGCATCTAGCAGCTCAGAATGAAACATAGACAATCCTCCAATACGCTCAGTTTACTTGCAATTCTCAAAAAAACGAATCTTGTAGTTTTCAACTTTGGTAATTACAGTTTTCAAAAATGAGAATATCCAGATTTGAGAATAGCAGGTATTTAGATGACTCATGCATTCATTCAGCCCACCATTGCCCAGCGCGAACGCACACAGCATCACGTCTGTCCGCCGCGCTTTGACGCTGACACGAATGAATTCTACTTCACAGCGCCCACGGTCGAATCTGCACGCAACACCAATGACCGTGACACCACCATAAACCCACACAGAATGAGTGCTGTCGCGTGCTCACTCTGGGACCGTCTTGCAGCTACCGACGTCAACGAGCACAAAATCAGGCTCACGAACTGGCGCGATCCGGTTTACAACATCATCCGCCGTCATGGGGAYTTCGGTCATTCTCTGCTTACTGGTTTTCTCCACGCGCAACGTAAAAACGGCTACATCAACGCKCTTCGTGATATTAAGGCCGCAGATGARCGACTGACAGCGCGTGCATACCGCTTTTCGAGCAATGACGAAGATTTATGCGAAACAGCCAAGGCGTTTAGTCGCAAAATCATGCGCAAGACCGCACCGATTCACGACGACGAACACGCGTTCAGCGTCGCTGCTGAGTTACTTGAAGACCTCGGTTTGTCATTCCGTGACGAACTCATTGAYGAAAAACGCGARTCWGGCGAACTCCGAGCGCTCGTTAATCGTGCCGCTGATGAAATCTGGATACGTCGCCARCTTCGCCGCCGCAGYGCRATTGARCTTGAGCGTGTCGCCCGAGATTTAAACCTCGTACATCGCGACGCCTCGCCATACTGCTCAAAAGCAAACCTGCACCGCGCCAAATACCGCACCGAAACCAACAAAGCCATGTTGCAAAACACAGTTGCGGTTGACGAATCCGACCCTGACAACTTCTTCACCTTGTTTGAGCTGGCCGCCAAATCCCCGTCTAACGAACACATTCGCATGTGCGAGATGTTCACCCGTTTACGCGGCTTTGAAGAAATCGCGCAGGAACTGGGGCACGACGCCACCTTTATCACTGCTACCTGCCCTAGCCGCTTTCATGCTGTGAGCCAAGGTGAACCCAACTCTAAATGGCTAGAGGCTGGCAAACCCACAACCCAAGACGCCCACGATTACCTGTGCGGCGTCTGGCAAAGCGTTCGAAAAGCCCTCGATAAGCTCAAAATCAAATTCTATGGTATGCGTGTTGTTGAGCCGCATCACGACGGCTGTCCGCACTGGCACATGTTGCTGTTCTGCGACCCACGCCATACCGACACCATCATCGACGTGTACCGCCGTTTATCACTGCACGATTCACCCACCGAGCAAGGTGCAAAACGCCGCCGTTTTGTGGTTGAGCGTATCGACTGGTCACGCGGGAGCGCCGTTGGCTATATCGCCAAATACCTCAGCAAGAATATCAGCGGCCAACATATCGCGAGCGATAAAGAGACGTCGCTTAACGGCACCGACGCAGCCAACGCCGTCCGCACCTTTGCCCGTGTGAATGGCCTGCGCCAATTTCAATTCTTTGGTGGCCCATCGGTCACGAC
>NZ_MUFO01000017.1:0-59955 GCF_001995345.1 Salinivibrio sp. IB872
GTTTCATCCGCGGTCATAACGGCAATTCAAGTAACCCCTTCACCTGTGAATGTTGCGAAAGGTCAGACTGAGCAGTTAACGGCAACAGCGACGTACAGTGATGGTTCGTCCTCTRATGTKTCTGATTCAGTGACGTGGATGCCTATCGATACGGCTACTGCTACCGTGGACTCGTCCGGTTTGTTGTCGGGTGTTGAAGTGGGTAATACGACCCTCACGGCCACGAAGGATGGCGTGACCAGTAATACGGTGAATGTGAATGTTTCATCCGCGGTCATAACGGCAATTCAAGTAACCCCTTCACCTGTGAATGTTGCGAAAGGTCAGACTGAGCAGTTAACGGCAACAGCGACGTACAGTGATGGTTCGTCCTCTRATGTKTCTGATTCAGTGACGTGGATGCCTATCGATACGGCTACTGCTACCGTGGACTCGTCCGGTTTGTTGTCGGGTGTTGAANGTTTCATCCGCGGTCATAACGGCAATTCAAGTAACCCCTTCACCTGTGAATGTTGCGAAAGGTCAGACTGAGCAGTTAACGGCAACAGCGACGTACAGTGATGGTTCGTCCTCTAATGTGTCTGATTCAGTGACGTGGATGCCTATCGATACGGCTACTGCTACCGTGGACTCGTCCGGTTTGTTGTCGGGTGTTGAATTGGGTAACACGACAGTCACGGCCAGCAAAGATGGCATCACCAGTAATTCGGTGGAAGTGAATGTGTGTAACTTGGCTGGTGCATGTATTGATATTTTCGATACTGGTAGTGGTAAGTTATTTACCAACTCACCATCAGTGGCTTACTTGGATAGCATTGGCGGTAGTGCTACAAACGGTATTTATACTGAAAATGGAAATGACGGCCCAAGTGGTCATTTCTACTTTTTCAACTGGACTAACGCAAATGCACTGTGTAGTACCTACAACACCCTTAGTATCGGCGGACGGACGAACTGGCGTTTAGCGACAAGAGACGAGTTAAAAGAGGAGCTATTCGACGTATTTGGTCCTATGTTTACCGCGCGCGGTTGGCCGACCAGCTACGGCCATTGGTCGGCGACTCCTGATGGTACTAACTATTTCGACGTGGTCCTCGTCAATGGCACCGTCTACAGCGTCAATCCGAGCAACTCGGACTACGCATCCTGCGTCTCAAATCTTTAAAGTTGAGCGTTTAGAGTTTAACGTTTTAATTTTTAATTTTTGAAGTGCCAGAGTTGCATCTGGCACTTTTTAAAGGGGGGGAGATAAGAACCTATCTCAATAGGTGTTGTCTGAGTAAATCAACACCTATTGAAAATACTGTAAATGAATTCAACACAATACCTAATCTCTGACGCCCTTTGGGCAAAAATTGAGCCGCTTTTACCAATCCACAAGACGAACCATCCTCTAGGAACACATCGAAAGAGAGTCGATAATCGTGATGCTATGAACGGCATCCTCTTTGTTCTCAGAACTGGTTGTCAGTGGAATGCGCTTAACGCGACAGGTATTTGTTCCTCTAGCTCTGCACATCGTCGTTTTCAAGAGTGGCGAGATGCAGGAGTCTTTGAGCGATTTTGGCAAAATGGCCTGATTTACGAAGGGGTTGATTGGAGTTCCATATCAATGGACGGGTGCCAAACTAAAGCACCTTTAGCTGGCTCAAAAAAACAGGTAAGAACCCAACAGACCGTGCGAAACAAGGCGTAAAACGCAGTTTGTTGACGGATGCGAATGGATTGCCACTGGCTGTTGTTAGCGATGGCGCACACGTCCACGACATTAAGCTGGTACTTCAAACATTAGATGCACTAGAGTGTTATCGGCCGCCGCTGAAAGTACCTTTGTACCTAGACAAAGGTTATACAGGCCAGTGGTTACATGATGAACTGGTTGCTTTGAACTACATTCCCCATGTTCAATCACGTGCTGAAGAGGCCGCGAGCTTGAAGCAATCGGATGATTTTAAGGCTCATCGTTGGGTTGTGGAGCGAACTCATAGCTGGCTAAACCGTTATCGTAGATTGCTTGTTCGTTGGGAAAAGAAAATCGAAAACTACGAGGCCATGTTGCATTTTGCTTGTGGCCTCATTGTTTGGAATAAATCCCTTTTGGGATAGGTTCTTATCTGACTTCACAATGCGTCCTCATTAACTTGATTGCCGCCAGAATACACGCTTAATGCCTGCTTATTAATAATGGTTTGATCTTTTTTTGAATGAACTTCACGCAATGGTTAAGTAGTGAGCCCGCTATTCACGTCCACCAAACCCCTCGACACTTCCCATAATGTCTCTTTATGCGTCTTTTATGTCGCCTAGCGTCAAGTTGTGACGCTGTATTCCCGACACACTGTGGCCAGTTTAATCAAGCGACAAGAGGCCGAACATGAATCGCAGCGTCATTCTTACCTGCGCCGTTACCGGTGCGGGCGATACCACGGGCAAAAACCCCAATGTGCCAATCACGCCAAAACAGATTGCCGATAACTGTATTGAAGCGGCGCGTGCTGGTGCCAGTGTCGCTCATATTCACGTGCGTGATCCTCAAAAAATCCCTGAGCATAGCACAGGGATTTTTGTATAAGAGACAGCCCCTATGGAGCCTTTCTTCATAGCAATCTTATTTAGTTTGAATAGGGTATCGATGAGTGATGTAGGTTGATTTTGACGTTTCCTTCATCATCCTTCACATAGCCAAATGTATACTCAACTTTAGTTTCTGTACCGTCTTTTTTGGTAAAGAAGTAGTTCCCCATGGCTAGAGCTGAATCTTGATCCGTAATAATACCTTCATTTTCCCAACGAACATTTGTATATGGAGCTAATGCGAAGCCTTTGTCCTCTTCAAGGTCTTGACCAATGAAGTAAGATAAAGCCTCTTTTTTTGTTCCGCGAAATTGAACATCGGATGCTAATGTCGGTTTAAATAATACTTTTCCGCTTTCAAAAGCATAGAACTCTTCTATATGCTCTATTGCAACTTTTCTTGCGTCGCTTGCTTTGCCGATTGCAACAATGCCTGCCCCCCAAGCCTTTTGAGCCTGCTCAACTTCTGCCGTTGAGATTGGTGCTGCAAAAGCATTGAGTGAAAAAATAGAGCCGATTACAGCGGATAGAAAAATCATTTTTTTCATAGCTAAAACCCTCATTAATAATCTTTTTTATTATGTGTGTTTTAGCGTAATTAGCGAGTTATTAAATGTATCCAATGATATTAATTTGTAAGCGTGACGTTACAATTAGGAAGGATGAATGGCGTGGTTGATAAAATAAGTCACTTAACGCATTGATCCCAACGGAATGACTCCCATTACTCAACTCGGAAACGGGCAGGCAGACCGAGTATTACGATGTTGTTCATCGCTTTTACGTTGCAGGTAATCCTCTTTTTACTTCCAGTCTTCCAACTTAGTCGATGCCAAGACACCCGACTAGCAGCCACTAGCCGGGTCCAGCTAAGGTGAGCATTTTATTGATAAAAGTACCAACTCGTTTGGCTGCCAAACGCGTCACGGAGAGGTGTGCAAAAATTAACTAGACTGTAGCGATATCACCAGAATATACTCCGATTCCTCTTTCTACATAAGGCATATTTTGTGGATCCAACACGCGTCGATTGTCACTCCCCTTCACTGGTACGTTGTCACCAACAAAGGATGCAGTCATGATTGAACCTATGATTACCCTCCTGCTCGGTCTTTTCTTTATCTTGTTAATTATTGCCGCCAATGGCTACTTTGTAGCGCAAGAGTTTGCCTATATGGCGGTTGATCGCGCAAAGCTTGCGACCTTGGCCGCGACGGGCGATGCGTCGGCAAAACGGGCGCTGGCGGTGACAAAACGGACGAGCTTTATGTTATCTGGCGCGCAGCTTGGTATCACGGTCACCGGCTTGGTGTTGGGCTTTGTTGCCGAGCCGTTGGTCGGCGAGTCGATAGGTGTTTTATTGCAACAACTAGGCTTGTCGCTGGAAGCGGGGATCGCGATTGGCACCATGGCGACGCTTGCGGTGGCGATGATTGTGCAAATGATTTTGGGTGAGCTTTACCCGAAAAACTTAGCCATTGCCAATGCTGAACCCATGGCGCGTATGATGTCGCGTTCGACACTGATTTATATGTCGGTGTTTGGTTGGATCATCAGCTTCTTTGATAAATCCGCCAACCTGGTGCTGCGGGTGGTGGGGATTCAACCGGTGCATGATCTTGATATGAGTGCCTCAGAAGACGACTTACACCATATTATCGCCGACTCGCGAGAGAGCGGGGATTTGCCGGTGGAGTTGTCACTGATGATGGATAGGATCCTGGATTTTCCTGCGCGCGATGTTGAGCATGCGATGGTGCCACGTTCGCAAGTTGATTGGGTGTCGCCAGAAACCAAGCTGTCCGAATTGTTGGCGCTGATGGCGCAAGCCCACACTCGTTATCCTGTGCTTGATGATAATGATGCGCCTGTGGGCGTGGTTCACCTGTCAGATGTCCTCGCGAAAACAGAGGCGGATTCAAATGATACCGTGGCGTCAGTGATGCGTCCTGCCAGTGTTCTCCCCACATTAATGCCGTTGCCAAATGCGCTAGATCAGTTGGTGCGCACGACCAATCAACTGGCGTGTGTGATTGATGAATATGGCGGCTTTGCCGGCGTGTTAACGATTGAAGATTTGGCCATGGAGATCGTAGGGGAAATTACCGACGAGCATGATAGTGATCATGCCGAGGCGGTTGTCCCTGAAAGCGACAATATTTGGTTAATGGACGGTGATGTGCACATCGACGAAGTGGAGCGTGCGATTGGCTATGATCTGCCGCGAGGTGATGTCGAAACCATTGCTGGCGTGTTGATTGCGGCGTGTGGCGCATTGCCAGCCGTAGGGGATACGGTGACCATTGCGCTGCCGATTGACCCATCCGAACTGGCAGAGAGTCAACCAATTATGCGCCATCTTGAAGTGGATGTATTAAGCATTGAACGGCACATTCCCACGTCGGTGCGGGTCACGCTTATTGAGCAGCCCATTGTGGAGGATAATCAATGACCGATCCGTTAGTGGTCAGTGTGATCACGCTGGCTTTGATTGTGTTAAGTGGCTTTTTTGTCATTATCGAGTTTGCCTTGATGGGCGCTCGTCGACATCGTCTGGAAGAAATGGCGGTAGAGAGTGGGTCGGCGCGGGCAGCGTTGCGTGGGATGAATGATTTGACCTTGATGCTGGCAGGGGCGCAATTAGGGATCACTTTTTGTACCTTTGCTCTCGGGGCGGTCACCAAACCAGCGGTGGATGTCTGGGTAGGGCCTGTCTTTCTCGCGGTTGGCTTACCCGCTTGGGCGGCTGATGCGGCGGCCTTCGGGTTTGCGCTGTTTGTGGTGACATTTTTGCACCTCGTCGTGGGTGAGATGGCACCGAAGTCTTGGTCGATTGCTCATCCAGAAAAGTCAGCACTGGCAATCGGTGTTGTCTCGCGCGCTTATGTGTGGCCGTTACGTCCGTTACTTCGCTGGATCAATCGTATTGCCAATCGCTTGGTGAAAGCCTCAGGGGTTGAGCCGGTAGAAAGCGCCGCGGTCGGGGGACAAGATATTCAGACCATTCGTCAATTGGTTGAGCATTCTGGGCAAGTGGGAACCTTGCAACCAGCGATTCAACGACAATTGTCGGGGTTGATCGATCTGAGTTCGATTGCAATCGAAACCTTGGTCACCCAGGGACAGGTGATGGCACATGTTGATAAACATGCAACGGTGGCAGAGGTGCGTGCTGTTGCTGTGGCGTCAGGGCATCTGCGTATTTTGGTGTTTGGTAACAAAGGGCTTAAGCCGTTAGTGGTTCACGTCCGTGATACGCTACTTGAACCGGCAGACCGACTCGCACGCGATGTCGCTCGCAATGCGTATGTGTTAGATGCCAACACCCCCATCTACGAAGCGCTAGCGCGCATGCGTGAAGCCAGCGTTCAGCTTGCGGTGGTGAGTAAAGAGGGGGAAATGATCGGCGTGGTGACGCTTGCGGATATTTTAAAACGCGTGCTTCCGGTCACGGCAGCAAGTTAACCCGCTATTGGCCAAGATTAAAAAATGCCACAGTCACTTCACCAGTCACTGTGGCATTTTGTTTAGTTATCGATACTCGTTAGCGTCGCTGCGTTCGTCTGAGCGAACATATTGTGACGCTAGCTTACCAGCCTTTTACCACCGCGCCGTCAAAGACTTCCATCGCGGCGTTATAAACCGCGTCAGTTTGGTAGGCTTTAACAAAGTTTTTCACGTTTTCAGCGTCTACGTTGTCTTTGCGCGCCACAATCAAGTTCACGTAAGGCGATTCTTTGTCTTCAACAAACAGGCCGTCTTTGCTTGGGGTTAGGCCCACGCCGGCGGCAAAGGTGTTGTTGATGATCGCAATGTCCACGTCTTCCAGTGAGCGAGGCAGTTGTGGGGTTTCTAGCTCGATGATTTCGACGTTTTTCGGGTTCTCAACGATATCCAGTTTGGTGGCGTTAATGCCGGCGCCTTCCTTAAGTTTGATAATGCCTTGCTGCTCCAGCAATATCAGCGAACGGCCAAGGTTCGATGGGTTGTTAGGCACGGCAATTTTGCCGCCTTCAGGCAAATCGGCCACGCTATCAAGTTTGTAAGAGTAGGCCGCAATCGGATACACAAAGGTGTTGCCTGCAATCGCAAACTCGTAGCCACGGTCTTTGACTTGTGCGTCGAGGTACGGTTTGTGCTGGAAGGCATTCACGTCCACAGAGCCATCGGCGAGGGCGGCGTTAGGGGACACATAGTCGGTAAAGGTAATGAGCTTCACTTCAAGGCCAAGTTTTTTGGCTTCTTGAACCGCATATTCGGCCACTTGTGCTTCTTCACCGGCCATGACGCCAACGGTGATTTTGCTGTTGTCTTGCACGGCAGCTTCTTTTTCACCACAGCCGGTAAGGGCAAGGGTTGAGGCCAGTCCGAGTGTGGCAAGCAGTGTTTTAATCGTAGTTTTCATTGTCTGTCTCCCTTTTAAAAAACGTATCCGTTTTGACGGTATTCCCGCACCACTTGTGGCCGTGTGGCATCCCAAGTGGCTGGGACAAATGTTGTGTTTATGTGTTTGGGTGTTTAGCGGTGATTTGTGCGACGCACTAAGTAATCTCCGCATGATTGAATCGCTTGTACCAGCACGACCAGCATCACAACCGTGATCAGCATGACGGTGGTATCAAAGCGCTGATAACCGTAGCGAATGCCCACATCCCCGAGGCCGCCACCGCCGACGGCACCCGCCATGGCGGAATAGCTCACCAAGGTGACTAAGGTGATGGTGGCACCATTGATGATCCCCGGCAGCGCTTCGGGCAGCAGCACTTTGTAAATAATTTGCGTTGGGGTCGCGCCCATCGCTTTTGCGGCTTCTTCCAACCCTGCGGGCAGCTCTAAAAGCGCCCCTTCCACCAAACGCGCAATAAATGGAATCGCGCCGACTGTCAGCGGCACAATGGCTGCCGCGGTGCCGATGGAAGTGCCCACCACAAAGCGAGTGAATGGGATGATAGCCACCAACAAAATAATAAACGGAATGGAACGGCCGATGTTCACGACGGCGCCCAAAATTTGATTGACCCGTGGCTGTGCTTTCAGTCCGCCTTTTTTAGTGATGTGCAACAGCACGCCAAGTGGGATCCCGAATGCAAAGCCAAGCAGTCCGGAGACCAACACCATGTAAATGGTTTGGCCGGTAGCATCGGCCAGCAGTTCAATCAGTGCTTGGTTTTGTCCAATCCATTGGGTTAACGCATCAATCGACATAGCCAAGTACCTCCGTGGCGACATGGTGTTTGTTTAGGTAGTGAATCGCATCATCAACAGCACTTTTCGGGCCCATAATCTCCGCCAAGAGTAGACCAAATTTCACGCCGCCGGCGTAATCAATGTCAGAACTTAAGATGCTGATATCAATATTAAATAAGCGCGACATCTGGCTGATCAGTGGCTCGTCGACGGTGGCGCCTGTAAATTCTAGACGCACCAGCGGATAGCTGCCTTTAAAGTAGTCTTTTTGTAAGCGTTGGGCGTAGTCATGTGGCACCGACAAATCCAAGGTGGAGCGAATAAAGTTTTTCGCCAACTCGGATTTAGGATGAGCAAAAATATCGCCTACGGGGCCAGACTCAACCAGTTCGCCATCACCAATAATCGCCACGTCGTGACAAATGCGCTTCACCACATCCATTTCGTGGGTGATCAGCAAAATGGTGAGGTTGAGCTTTTCATTAATGGTTTGCAGCAACGACAAAATTGATTGGGTTGTAGCTGGATCCAACGCGCTGGTTGCTTCATCACAGAGCAATACATTTGGGCTTGGCGCCAGCGCGCGAGCGATAGCGACACGCTGCTTTTGTCCACCACTGAGGCTAGCAGGATACACATCACGCTTATCGGCCAAGCCGACCAAATCCAGCAACTCGCTGACGCGCGTTTCAATTTCATCGCGGCGCGTACCACTGAGCTCCAGCGGCAGAGCGATATTGTCGAACACGGTGCGCGACGACAGCAGGTTAAAGTGTTGGAAGATCATGCCGATTTTACGGCGCGCTTGGGTTAACTCACGGTTGGGCAACGCAGTAAGGTTGACGCCGCCCACGGTCACTGAGCCGCTGGTTGGACGCTCAAGCAGGTTAACCATCCGGATCAGCGTGCTTTTGCCCGCGCCAGAGGCGCCAATCACACCAAACACTTTTCCTTTCGGAATAAATAAATTGATGTCTTTAAGGGCATGAATTCGGCGCTCCCCGAGTTCGAATACCTTGTTGAGTTGTTTTATCTCAATCATCACATGTCCTTAGCGATAAATCTTATGACATCTCGCAGCTGTCCAGCGCCTTGCACCTTGGCTGTCGGGTCTCTCTGGTTATTGATGCTATGGTTTCGTTAAAAACAAGTCAATGGATATTTTTACTTCTAGACGTCCAAATGGCAATAAGTCTAACCTTCCGGTTATAAAGTAAGCAAAGGGCTTGATCTCTGCAGGCAAAGCGCGTTAACTGATAGCCTCCGTACCTAACTGTTAAGACTGTTGTTTTTATGTCTCCCCTGTTGATTGATACCACCATGCTGACGCTGTTTATTCCCACCTTCTTTTTTGTGTCGGTTACGCCCGGTATGTGCATGACATTATCGATGACCCTTGGCATGACAATTGGCGTTAAGCGTAGCTTACATATGATGTGGGGCGAGCTTATTGGCGTCGGCCTTGTGGCGGTTGCGTCAGTGGTAGGGGTGGCGGCCGTGATGCTGAACTATCCTGGCGTGTTTCAGGTGTTTAAGTATGTGGGGGGCGCGTATCTGGCGTATATCGGCGTACAAATGTGGCGATCGCGTGGCAAAATGGCAATCCCAAAGGAAGAGGCGTCGGCGCCGAATGATATCTCTGCGTTATCGTTGGCGGCACAAGGTTTTGTCACTGCGATAGCCAACCCGAAAGGCTGGGCCTTTATGATCTCGCTGTTGCCACCGTTTATTAACCCTGCAATGTCACTACCCAGCCAGTTGAGCGTGCTGGTGTTGATCATTCTTTGCACGGAATTCAGTTGTCTTATGCTGTATGCCAGCGGTGGGCGTACCTTGCGTCAGTTTTTGCAGCAAAAGGGCAATGTGCAATTACTGAACCGAATCGCCGGCACCCTGATGATCGGGGTCGGATTTTGGCTGGCGTTGGGATAAAAGCTTTCATGGTGTTGTTGAGCATTTTATTACTTTATTATCTGCGTTAAATAAGATTAGCAAACGATAACCATTTGCATTATCATCCCCGTCGCTTTTTATTGACGGGGAATGTTCAATGCAGTTAAAGCCAATCGCCTCTTTTATTCTTACCTTTTTTGCTTTTCCTTCTCTCGCGCTTGCCGCATCGGCAGAGGATGTGTCTGAAAACGATGCGCCGATCGATACCGTGGTGGTCAATGCCGATCGCTTTTCCGATGCGCTGATGATGCGTGAGGATTTGGATAAGGTTCGCGGGATCAGTAACGCGGATGTCTTTTCGGGCAACACCAGTATTCAGCTCAATAACATGCACAACGAAGCCGGTGCGATTGATTCCGGTATTCGTGGTTTGCAGGGGCATGGGCGGGTTGCGATGCTGATTGATGGCAGTTTGCAGTCGACGCATACCTCGCGTGGTTATCAGGGAGTGAGTGATCGTACCTATATTGATACCGACTTATTGTCGTCGCTGTCGGTAGACAAAGGGGCCACAATTGGGCGGTCGCCTTATGCCAGCGGCGCGATTGGTGGCACCATTACCGCTACCACACTCAATGCGACAGATATTGTTCGTGATGGCGAGGGCTTTGGTGCGGTGGTGAAGTTACGTACCCACAATAACGCCCGTTCGCCGCGAGTGAGTGACGATGCCCAAGAGCAAATGCGTTATCGCTTGGCCGACCGCAGTGATCATCAAGGATTTGATAACGGGTCTGCAATGGTAGGGCTGGGTTATCAGAGTGATGGGCTTGGTGGTGTGCTGGCATTTAGCCATCGCAAAAAAGGCAACCACTTTGCCGGCAAAAAGGGCATTGAACGCTACGAAGAGCCCGTGATTGGCGCGGGCCAAGAGGTGGGTAATACCAGCTTTGAGAGTGATTCTTGGCTCGCCAAACTGGACAAAGAATTCGGCAATGGTCATCAGGCAGATATTAGCTATCGTCATCACCGCCAAGAGGCGGGCGAGGTACTGATGGCCTATTGGTATACCTACGAGAAAGATGGCGACACCTTGATGCCACAGTGGGGACTAGGAACCGCGGATGTGGATGCTTATAGCGCGAATTATCGCTACACCTCGCCGTCGCAAAGCTGGCTGAATCTGCATGCGAATGCGTGGCACACGTCCGCCAAACTGAACCAATACAACGGGCTCTGGGCGAAAGGGAGTAATGCAGAGCAATATCTGCATGAGTATCAAAACGACCGTCATGGCGCGAGTATTGTCAACCGCAGTGAATGGTCGAGTGTGCCGGTGAGTGTGGATTATGGTGTGTCTTACACCAAAGAAACCCTTGAACCGCGTGGTGACACCGACAAGTTTTATACCAGCGAGCCGACCTCTCGCCACGGAAAACGCTCAGAGTGGAGTGTGTTTGCCAATAGTGAAATCGATCTCACGCCGGTGACCGCAAAGCTTGGCGTGAACTGGCATGAGGCGCAATCACTGGATAAGCAAACCCAGCAATCTTTGCACTATCGCGGTGAATGGGACTTATTGGGTGAGCTGCATTATGACATCAACGCTTCGGCGTCTGTGTTTGCCAAACTCTCTCGCACGGCGCGGTTACCGAGCTTGTATGAAGTCACCATTTCTAACGAGGTGTTTAGCTACAACCCGTATAACCCGCTCGATCCTGAAGTGTCGTTTAACCAAGAGTACGGTGTGAGCTTAGACGGCCGAGCTTGGTTGCAGGAACTGGGGCTTGTGCAAACACGTCGCGCTGCCATGACGGTGTCTTACTTTAATAACCATGTCAGTGACTTTATTTCTGGAGGTGTGCTCGATCGCACGCCGGGGATGCCGTCTTGGCGCAGTAATTTTACCTTCACCAATTATGATGATCTGTCGCTGTCTGGCATCGAGTTGCAAGCGCATTACGCGTATCAAGGCTTCTACAGCCACTTCTCTGCCACGTTTTACGACAGGGTGCAGGTGTGTTCGCAAGATCAAGCCGAACGTTCAGGTATGGACCACTGTAACAGCTTAGGCTTTGCGTGGGGCACCACACCGACTCGTATTCCACCTGAGCGTAAATGGCACCTGAATATTGGTCATAAATGGTTGGATGATCGGCTCGATATCGGTACCACAGTGCGTTACCACAGCGGCAAGTCGAACCCCGCGGATTGGCTAAAAGGCACCGGTGCCGCAAGCCCCGTGGTGGCTGTCGCATCAGAATACTTGGTCGATATTTATAGTCACTATGACATCACGCCGGATGTCAGTGTCTTTATGACAGTCAATAACCTGACGGACCGTTACACCATTCAACCAGGCTCGGTGGTGAGCATGCCGGATCCGGGTCGTACCATTACTCTCGGCACCCAGTGGTCGTTCTAAAGGTGGTGAGTTAGCACTGACTCGGCGTTGAGCAGGATGAACAGGCCTTTACGGATCCCGTAACAGGCCTGTTTTTTATTTTGCTCGTGTTCATTGTGGCGCTGAGGGCGCAGCCATGCCGTGATGGCGATCCACCAAGGCGCAGAATAGATCATGTGCCGTCGATAAAATCGCATCTGGAAAGTCATAGTCAGGGTTGTGCAGCTGTGGGTGATGCGCTCCGCTGCCAATCCCAAACAACGCGCCGGGCCAACGGGCGAGAAATTCGGCCACATCTTCTGACCACCGCATCGGCTCGGTAAGTGTTTGAACTGACAAACCAAGTGTTTGGGCGGCGTCAACCACATGGGCGTAATGATCCGGATGGTTGTAGGCGGCGACAAAAGGCTCGTGCCATGCAATGGATACCTCTAGCCCCGCGTGCTGCGCGATTGCGTTAATCGTGGCAGTCAGGCTGGCTTTCATCGCGTGGAAAGTAGCGTCGCCATCACGGTGGCATCACCGGGCGAAACGCCAAAGGCGGGTTCACCCAACTGCGCGTGTACTAAGGTGACCAGACTAAAGGCTGGGTGATGTTGTTCCGGCAGTTGCATTAAGGCGGTTATAACCTCTGTCATGGCACTGGCTGGACTGATACCGCGTTCTGGATAAGCGGCATGGGAGGTTTTGCCACGAAGGTGTATCGCGACGCCGGTTGACGCGCAGGCAAAGGTGCCTGAACGCACTACGATGTGATGTTGAGCAAAGCCCGGCAGATTATGAAAGGCATAGACATGATCGATCTCTTGCGTCGCTAAGCAGGGATCAGCACACATGCGTGCCGCCCCTTCACCGGTTTCTTCGGCGGGTTGAAAAATAAGAAGCACCTTGCCTCGCTGTGGCGGTTGTTGCGCGAGGGTGTTCGCCACCATTAACAAAGCGGTGGCATGGCCATCGTGGCCGCATGCGTGCATGACGCCTTCATGGTTTGAGGCATGAGCACATTGGGTGCGTTCATGGATGGGAAGCGCATCAAAATCGGCACGCAGTAAGGTGGTGGGGCCGGCTGCCTTGCCGGCAATCTCAACCACAATGCCATGTCCACCAATCTCGGTGTGTGGCGTAAATCCGAAGGCGCGCAATTGGGCGGCAAGGGTGCGCGCACTTTGCGCTTCTTGGTTGGACAGTTCAGGGTATTGGTGCAGGGTACGGCGCAGGCTCACGGGATCAAATAGAGTGGCCATCATCGACTCCAAAACAAGGATGGACCCTTATGCTAGATCGGGTGAGGGCATCGCGTTGTGAACCCAAACGCAAAAAAGCCAGCAACGAGTGCTGGCTTTTGAATCAAAGACGAGGCGAGGCTTACGCTTGGCCGTTGTCTTCTGCTTGTTTCGCTTGGATAGCGGTCAGTGCAACAGTGTAAACAATGTCGTCTACCAAGGCGCCGCGAGACAGGTCGTTGACTGGCTTACGCATGCCTTGCAGCATTGGACCAATTGAAACCAGCTCAGCAGAACGCTGTACCGCTTTGTACGTGGTGTTACCTGTGTTCAAGTCTGGGAAGACGAACACAGTGGCTTTACCCGCAACTGGGGAGTCAGGCGCTTTTGATTTCGCGACATTTTCCATGATCGCAGCATCGTACTGAAGCGGGCCATCAATCACCAGATCAGGGCGCTTCTCTTTCGCGATACGGGTGGCTTCGCGAACTTTGTCCACGTCAGCCCCTTTACCTGAACTACCGGTCGAGTAGGAGATCATCGCCACGCGAGGCTCAATACCGAATGCCGCGGCAGAATCTGCAGATTGAATGGCAATTTCAGCCAGTTGTTCTGCATTTGGATCCGGGTTGATCGCACAGTCACCGTAGACCAGCACTTGCTCAGGTAGCAGCATAAAGAACACTGACGATACCAATGAGGCGTTCGGTGCGGTTTTGATGATTTGCAGCGGTGGACGGATGGTGTTGGCGGTGGTGTGAACCGMGCCAGAAACCAGTCCTTGAACTTCGTTGGCTTCAAGCATCATGGTACCCAGTACCACGGTATCTTTGAGGTGTTCTTGTGCGATCACCTCTGTCATACCCTTGCTCTTACGCAACTCAACCAAGCGAGCAACGTATTTGTCACGGACTTTGGCCGGATCGATAATTTCAACGCCAGCGCCCAGTGTCACGCCTTGCTGCTCAGCAACACGTTTGATTTCTTCTGGGTTACCCAGCAGCACACACTCAGCAATTTTACGCTCAGCACAAATCGCCGCTGCTTTAATGGTACGAGGCTCATCGCCTTCAGGCAGTACGATACGCTTCGCCGCTTGGCGAGCCAATTCGGTCAGCTGATAACGGAAAGCCGGTGGGCTTAGGCGACGCTCACGGTTAGAACCTTCAGACAGAGACTCAATCCAGTTACCGTCAATGTGGCTCGCTACATAGTCGTTCACAAACTCAACACGCTCTTTGTCGTCAGCCGGTACTTCAAGGCTGAAGCTTTGCAGGTTGAGAGAGGTTTGCCATGTGTTGCCCGCGGTGGTGAATACTGGCAGGCCAGTTTCGAAAGCACGATCACACAGTGCTTTGAGCTGATCAGGGATAGCATAGCCGCCGGTCAGCAACAGGGCACCAATTTCCACGCCGTTCATCGCAGCCAAGCAAGCAGCGACAATCACGTCAGGACGGTCGGCAGAGGTCACCAGCAATGAGCCCGGGCGGAAGTGTTCAACCATGTTTGGAATTGAACGCGCACAGAAGGTGATGCTCTTGATACGACGGGTTTGAATTTCACCTTCGTTGATGATGGTGGCATTCAAGTGTTTCGCCATATCGCTAGCACGAGTGGCAATCAGGTCGATTTTCCACGGCACGCAACCTAGCACACGAATTGGGCTAGAGTTGAAGATTTGCATGACTTCAACGTTGGTTGGACGTGCAGCATCCGCATCATCAAAGATTTCGGATAGGTCTGGACGGGTACGGCCAGCATCGTCAACAGGGGCGTTAAGCTTGTTGATGATCACACCAGAGATGTTGCCGTTTTTGCTGCCGCCAAAGTTGGTGCAAGCAAATTCAATGCGCTCTTTCAGCTGGGCCGGGTTGTCTGTACCTGGGGTGGTGACAAACACGATTTCCGCGTCCAGCGTTTTGGCGATCTCGTAGTTGATTTGGTTAGCGAATGGGTGGTTACGCGTGGTGACCAAGCCTTCAACCAATGCTACTTCCGCGTCTTTTGTCGCACGAGTAAAGCGAGCCAGCACTTCTTCCAACAGGACATCTTCCTGATCAGAGCGCAGCAGGTTTTCTGCTTCGTGCATCGACATGGACTCGGCTACCTTCATGTCACTGTTAGCGTGAATGATTTCGGTAGTGAGGTCAGTCACATCAGTGTCGCTGCCGTGATGTGGCTGGGCAATAGGTTTAAAAAACGAGACGCGAACGCCCTTACGCTCCATCGCTCGCATTACGCCGAGGCTGACGCTTGTCAGACCGACACCCGAGCCGATTGGGATTAGCATAATAGTACGGGACACGTTGACTTCCTCTTACTATCTGATGAATGTGCCGGAAAGCCGGCACAAATACAAAAACGGCTGAGTGGAATCAGCCGTTGGAAAAGTGAGCCTTACAGGCCAGTCAGGCGCGCAGTATCTTGCGCAATCACCAACTCTTCGTTGGTAGAGATAACCATGGCTGGTACACGGCTGTTGTCAGTGGTGATCACACCTTCGCCGCCGAAGCGTGCTTTTAGGTTGCGCTCTTTGTCCACTTCCACACCGAGAAGGCCAAGACGCTCAAGCACCAATTCACGGATTGGGCCAGAGTTCTCACCGATACCACCCGTGAAGACGATCGCGTCAAGACGGCCGTCTAGGCTAGCAGTGTAACCGGCAACATATTTCGCCAAACGGTGGCAGAATACGTTCATGGCACGGGTCGCTTCTTCTTTCTCACCGTAGTTGTCTTCAACAAAGCGGCAGTCAGAGGTCACTTCGGTCAAGCCTTGCAGGCCAGACTCTTTGGTCAGCATGGTGTTGATTTGCTCAACGCTGTAACCCAGTGCATCGTGCAGATGGAAGATGATCGCAGGATCAAGATCACCTGAACGCGTGCCCATCACCAAGCCTTCTAATGGGGTCATACCCATTGAGGTGTCAACGGATTTACCGTTTTTAATCGCACAGACAGACGCGCCGTTGCCAAGGTGACAGTTGATGATGTTCACTTCTTCTACTGGCTTGCCAAGCTGCTCAGCGGCCGCGTTAGCAATAAAGAAGTGAGAGGTACCATGCATACCGTAGCGACGGATACCGTGCTCTTTGTAGAGCTTGTATGGCAGCGCGTAAAGGTAAGACTCTTCTGGCATGGTTTGGTGATACGCAGTATCGAACACAGCCACGTTTTTCAGCGCAGGGAAGGCTTTCTTCGCTGCTTCAATGCCCACGATGTGTGCTGGGTTGTGCAGCGGTGCGAAGCTTGCTGCATCTTGGATCCCTTTTAGCACTTCATCCGTAATCAAGGCTGATTGGGTGAATTGCTCGCCACCATGTACTACACGGTGACCAATCGCGCCCAGGTTCTCGGCAAGCTCAGGTTTTGAGGCGAGAATGGTGTCAACAATAAAGGTCAGGGCTTCGGTATGGGCCGCGCCAGCGCCCAGTTGGGCTTCGTGTTTACCGTCCATTTTCCACTTAATGCGGGCTTCTGGAAGGTTAAGACATTCGGCAAGACCGGTAAGATGCTCTTCACCAGATTGTGCATCGACAATCGCGAACTTCAAAGAGGAGCTTCCGCAGTTGAGTACGAGAACCAGCTTTGACATGTATGACTACCTATTTTGTCGTGAGAAGTAGAGTGTGTAACTGAAAAGGATAGTGGACAAACTGAGACACTACCTTTTCAAAAAAGAATTATCTCATGCTTTGTCGCGGGGAAAGGATGCATCTTATCCGTCCTGGATAGGCATTCGCTCCATTGAGCACAACCGGATTAGGTTGCGAGACAATCAAATCCGAGCAACAATGATAAAGTGCGCTAAGGATAGCGGGACTTGATACAGATAACAAAAATTTTTTGAGTAATACTGGCTATTTTTGAAAGTTTTTGAACATTTTGTTTAGTTTTTATTGTAAAAGTTTAGTGACAGCCATCGCGGTCACGCTAAGCAAGTGAGGTAGGTATGGCAACGAACAAGTCAATCTGGCGCTGCCTGCAAGACGGCCAAAAGTATATGAAAGAGTGGCCGATGCGTAAGGAGCTCACCCCGGTATTCCCAGAAAATCGGGTGATTAAAACCACGCGTTTTGCGATGAAAGTAATGCCTGCCGTTGCTGCCGTCAGCGTGTTGTTGCAAATGGCGACTTATAACTACCAAGGGATGCCGCAAGCCATGATTGTGGCGTTGTTTGCGCTGAGTTTGCCGCTGCAAGGGCTTTGGTGGTTGGGTAAGCGTCGTGATACGCCACTGCCGCCGGCGTTAGCGGGCTGGTACCGCGAATTGCATCAGAAGATCACCAGCCAAGGCCATGCCATGCAACCGTTGAAAAGCCAACCTCGCTATAAAGAGTTGGCCCAAGCGTTAAGTCGCGCGTTTAAAGTAGACCGCGCTGCGTTGGAGCGTTGGTTCTAGCCACGCCCCCTTTTTAATATTGAGAATACGAAAACGCCGACCCGCAGGTCGGCGTTTTTTATGGGGAGCTTTTTAGTAGCTAGGCGCTTTGCAGCACAAAGGCTTTTTGCGTACAGTCGGCGCTGACCAATAGCTAGCCTAAGCGGATCAACAGCGTGAGGACGCGTTACTCACACACCGAGGAAGAGGTGCCTTTCATGGCGCTAACGGCCTCACGCATTTCATCCATTGAGCGCCAACGTGCAGGTAGAGGCTGCACCTTCAAGCGGAGGTCTGGGGCGTTATCGGCAAGCGGCGCCTCATCACTGACGGGGGTGATTAATGCGATACGCAGCTTGTTGTTGCGCTGACGAATTTGTTGTGCGGTGCCAAGCCCTTCGGCAATGTGAAAGCGGCCAGCCACATGGACAATTTGTGTCTCAGGATGCGTTTGGTGATAGTGCACCATACTTTCGGCCATGGTGGCATCCCAAGCTAATTGGGCTGCGTATTGCGATTCGGTTTGACTCGGGGTGCCGTGGTGCATATTGGCTTTAAAAACCGATTTGTACGCTGAGTCACGGGTGTCGATGGTGTCTGCAAACCATGCACGTTGCGCCGCAGGAAGTGTTTCGAGATAACTCAGCCCTTGTCGCCCAATGCAGCTCACCATGCGTTTGGGGGCGTTGGCGGCAAGCACGTCGATATTATGCTGTTTGGCAAATTCAATCAGTGGGCGGTAGCTGCCATCATAGTTATCCCATGCGTTGGCCTCGCGTTTAAAGCTATCTTCGCCCAGCTCGTCAGCCAGATAGCGGTTGAGCACAGGTTGGGCATCGCGGCTAAATTGTTCCATAGACAACGCAACAGCATGACGCTTGGACAGGGCTTGCAACAGCTCTGTTTGAAAGCGGTGTACCCCGGGGTGACCATGCCATTCACCGATTAACACGATATCCGCATCATCCACGTGTTTGGCGACCTCTGCCAAGGTCAGTGCTTTGCCGTCTGGCGTGCTGACTTGATAATCAAATAGGGTGTTAAGCGCTTGTGGGGCGGCGCTGGCTGTTGATGCCAGACAAGCCAAGCTCGCGGCTAACAGCCAACCACGCGCTTTTGTAGCAAACGTTCGGTTCATGGCTTGGGGGTCTCCTCTGAGTGGCTGTCCGTTCCTTGGTGACGATAAACGCGCAATGTAAAGTCTGCTTCGCACTCGAAGGCGTCGCTGTTCGCTAAGGTGTCACGCCATGCGTCACTGGCACGCCACGCAAATGGTGTCATTTGCAGTAAGGTGAGTGCTTGCTCACCGGCGAGCGTCATGGTGTAGTGCAGCGATTGCTCCTTCTCAAGCACAAAGTTGGGCAGCGTTTCTGGCGGTGTTTCATGTAACCGCACATCCTGATAGATCCCCGCTTTGAGTTGATAAAGATGACGAGGGCCGGGGGTGACGGTGACCACCACGCCTTGCGGTTTCACCGCGCGGTCGAGCTCTTCGCCATTACAGGGCGCGTAGATACGGACGACGCCATCGAGGCTGTTGTCGTGAAAGGGCAGTCTCTGTGAGGAGGCCACTGAAAATTGACACTGTGGATACCATTTGGCGGCATAACGGACCGCCACTTTGGCGATATCAAGGCCGTGTACGGACCAGTGTTTATCTGCAGTTTGGTCGGCAATCGCGTGGGTGTAGTAGCCTTCGCCACAGCCCACGTCCAAGATAGCCTTGTGCTCGCCATCCAGCGCTTGGGTTAGCGCGTCAATCATTGCTTGGCGCATCGGCGCATAATGCCCTGCATTAAGAAAGGCGCGACGCGCTTGCGTCATGGCTTTGTTGTCACCCGGATCTTTGGAGCGCTTAAATTGAACTGGCAGTAGGTTCAGGTAGCCTTCTTTGGCTTGATCAAATTGGTGGTTGGCGTCGCAGTGAACACCACGCGCGTTAGTGTGCAAGGTTTGTTGGCACAGTGGGCATCGATAAATCATGGTTGGTCAGAATCTTGGCTTTGATGCGCTTTAGGGTACGGCGTTGTTAACAGTTCGACAAGCCAGATAAGCCAACCAAGGGGACAATCCATCAAAAAGCCGCCCAATAAGGCGGCTTGATGCCGAGATTCAGCGGCGAGACATTACGCGTTGAGAATACGCTCAATCTCGGTCAGGCTTAAGTGGAATTGGCGCGGGCAGTGGCGCCAAATTTCGAGCATTCGGCGGTATTTTTCCAGCATGGGCATTTGGCTATTAAAGCGATGCTCGCCTTGATCGAACTGGGTATATAGCCCTTCGGTATCAACCAAGAAGCGCACGTAGTGCACTAACGCGCCTTCCGTGGCGGCATCAAAGCCCCAGAATTGGACGCGGCGTGGTGACAACGCGGCTTGGCTAGCGTCATCCAATAGGTTGTAAGAGGCCTGCATTGCGTGGTGCATTTCCATAATATCAATCACTTCACGGCACTGGGTTTCACACAGTGCTTCAAATTGACTGATCACCTCTGCCATTTGTAATGCGTAGCCGCGCTCGATAATGGTCTGCAAACGGCGATATTTTTCACTGTTTGAGGGATCGAGGTGGCACATCAATTGGTATTGGTTAGATAAAATAAGACGTTGAGCAGGGGTCATATCCATCGCGGTTGGCCTCTTCACTAATAAAGGTAAAATAGCGTCTATCAAAGATGACAAACAATAAGAGAAGATTATCAGTTGCGCGATGGGCAAATCTTGATCTGGACCATGTCCGTAGCACGTTTTTCACCCGCTCATGTGCAATTGTTGATTTTGCCTTTAGTAAGGATGCGATATGAGTGATTTAGCCGCGCTAAGTGGCTGGCAATGGCTGGGTTGGATTGTGTTTGTGGCGGTGCTTTATGCCACCTACCCACGGGAGTTTTTCCCTAAACTCCGTCAGGAAGTTGGCTACCAGCATTTGGCGTTTTCGTCCGCGGTTGTACTGTTTGTGCTTTGGGCCTTGCAAGCAGGGATCAAAGAAGGGCTCGATATCCACTTTTTAGGTGTCACGACACTGGCTCTGTGCCACGGCTGGCGAATCGCCATTTGGATTACCACGGTGCCTTTGACGCTTATGGCGGTGTTTGGGTTTGTGCCCCTTGGCGATATTGGTATGACGGCCTTGACCACAGCCGTGCTCCCCATTCTGTTTAGCTATGCCATTTTTGCGCTGAGTTATCATTACTTAACGCGCCATTTATTTATCTACATTTTTATTGCCGCTTTTTTGGGCGCTGCGCTGACCATTGTGTTTCAGCTGTCGGTGAGTTCGCTATGGTATTGGGCGGCGGACCGTTATAGCTGGCAAGAAATTGTGCACAATTATCTGCAAATTGCGTTGCTGATGTGGTTCCCTGAAGCGCTACTAAATGGGATGGCGGTGACCGTGATGGCGGTGTATCGGCCGCATTGGTTACGCACCTTTTATGATCGCGAGTATTTATCGCCTGAGCGATAAAAAAAGACGTGACACCTGCTGACAAAGTCGTTAAAAAAAAGCGGGCAGGTGTTACGTTTATCTCTCTGACTTTATGGCGTTTTTATCTATAGGCGCCCGTGAATCCTTCCATCAAAATTTTTTATCATCAGCAAAGAAATTACTCGCTTTACCTTGGCGAAAAGCGGCGTCATAGTGCGCGCGTCTCGGCCCGTTCGTGCCTGATTTCTCCAATATAATGAGCGTACTTAAATGAACAAGACTTCCTCTGTGTCTCATGGTGGTTGCGTGACTCCGTCGGCTTTTCCTTGGGTGCCGTTGGTGAGTTTAACCGGCTTTGCGATTGCCAGTGGCTATTTGATGAGCTTGATTCCGCTTGCCCTTGCACCTTTGGGGTTGGCGCCGCATCTGGCCGCATGGCTAGCCAGTGCGTTTTACGCCGGTTTGTTATTGGGTGCGACCTTCAGTGCACGTATTGTTGCGACGCTGGGGCATCGCCGTGCGCTGGTGATGTTTTTGGGTGTTGTGCTGCTCTCCATCACCGCCATGGCGGCGATTAAAGGGCAGGGCGTCTGGTTACTTGCGCGCTTTGTGGCGGGCGTTGCCATTGCCGGTGTCTTTGTGGTGGTTGAGTCTTGGTTGCTGATGGCCGATTCTGATCGCCAGCGTGCGAAGCGATTAGGTTTTTACATGGCGGCTTTGTACGGCGGTAATGCTTTAGGGCAGCTCGGCGTGGGCTATGTCGGCGTGACTGGCAATCAGCCTTATTGGCTTATTGGTGGACTGATTACGCTTGCGATCATGGTGCCTTTGTTTGCACGTCATGGCGAACCTCGCCGTGAGGAAGGACATAGTGCACGTTTAGGCTCGCTCAAATCTTTGCGTAAAGCGGCCTATATTGGTTGCTTGGTGTCTGGACTGACACTCGGTGCCGTTTATGGCCTATTACCACTGTATTTGGCTGAGCGAGTCAGTGATCACCAACAAGTGGGCGCTATGATGGCGCTCGTCATTGTCGGCGGGATGGCCGTACAACCCGTTATTGGTCTGGTATCGGCAAGAATGAGTAAAGTGCTGCTGATGACATGGCTATGTGTGATTGGCACTGCGGCTGTCGCCTTAATTGCTTTTGCGGGCAGTCAATGGCAAATGGCTATCGGACTAGTTGTGTTGGGTGCCGCTGTGTTTGCGATTTATCCTGTAGCGATTACCTATGCCTGTGTTGGGCTGGCCGCTGAGAAAATCGTGGCGGCCACCGAAGTACTGCTGCTCGCGTATAGCGTCGGCTCCGTATCAGGCCCGTTGCTGGCAGATAACGCATTTTCTGGCACCAATGGTTTGATGACCTATTTAGCCGTTTGTTTGTTAAGTACGGCGGTTTATATGTTGGTGATGTATGTGAAAGAGCGTCGTCAAATGCCCGACCTCAGTGCGGCTTAACATCGTCCAGAACAGATAAGGCAACAAACGATAAAGCAAACGCCCCGGTCATTGGCTGGGGCGTTGTTGGTTGTTGTATGAGGCTTAGCGTCTCTATCTGTTACGCGGTGACGAGTCCTTCTTTGGCGTCTGCTGGCAAGATATCCATGGCATTACCATACAAGGGCGCTAGCGCTCGGACCACATCGGCACGGGTAATCACGCCAACCAGCTGATTATCGCGCATCACTGGATAGATGTAAGGGCGCGAGACCGTCTGTGTTTTTGCACGCTCTAGTGCGGATTGATTGGTAAAGTGGGTGGCGATCCCGGTATCGCTGACCGGATAAACCACTTTGTTATCAATGCTCATATATTGCGCCAGTTCAATCACTGATTGCTCGGCATCCACGGTTTGTACTTCAGTGCGCATCAGGGATTCAACTTTGGCATCCATATCCGGCTGATAATCGTTCCACCACAGGTCGACGAGAACATCTTGCACCGAGAAAAAGCCTACCAGATCACCGTCATCGTCGAGAACCGGTGCGCCGGATAACTGATATTGGTTAAGCTTTTCTAGTGCATCGGCGACATACTGGCGTGCGTTCAATGCGCACTGAGCGGGTTTCATGTGTTTTTCGATGGTTAATGTTTCTTGGGTCATAATCGCACTCTCAGAATAGGAAGCCGAAGGCAGAGCGAGTGAAGCAATCTGCGCTGTTTTCTTTTCTCTTTCAGGATTAATAATTAGCCAGTAGCCCATGCCGACCAGTCCTGCGCCCCCAAGGATATTGCCAAGGGTGACAGGGATCAGATTGGCGCTGATAAATCGGGCCAAGTTTAAATCGCTAAATGCGTCTGGGCTGGCTCCCACCGCCTGCCAAAAACTGTCAGGGGCAAAGGTGGCAATACTCATGCCCAGCGGCACCATAAACATGTTGGCGACGCTGTGCTCAAAGCCGGTACTGACAAACATGGCCACGGGCAAGATCACCATCACCGCTTTGGTGAGTGGGTTTTGCGAGGTAAACGTCATCCAAATCGCAAGACAAACCAGCAAGTTACAAAGCACACCCAGTGCAAAAGCTTGGATCCATGTGTGATGGAGCTTGTGTTGGGCAACGTGCAACGCATTGAGTCCCCATTGGCCATCATCAAGCTGATATAACCCCGCCGTCATCACGATCAACACCAGCAACAAGGCGCCGAGTAAGTTGCCGAGATAGACTCTCGCCCAGGTATGCAGTAAGCCCGCGGTTGAGATTTTGCCGTTGGCACGCGCCAGCATGGAGAGCACGGTACTGGTAAACAATTCTGCGCCGCCCAGTACCACCAGAATCAAGCCCATACTGAATGCTAATCCACCCAACAAGCGGGTGATCCCCCAGCCAGCGTTGCTGCCAGTGGTAACCGTGAGATAAAACACAAATGCCAACCCGATAAACAAACCGGCCATCATGGCAAGCCCAATCGCCATCCGGGTGGATTTGCGGGTTTTACTCACCGCATACTCTTCAGCTTGAGCGAGTAACGCCGCGGGTCCTTCGGGCTTTTTGATTTGAGTTGCACTCACCATTGGCTGTCTCCTCTGGCGGCACACTCTGCCCGAGGGCTAAGACATATCAACATACAGGTTGTACTCCTTTTTAGACGGATTGTGAATACATCCAGACTAAGCGGCGCGATATAAGGAGTAAAATTGATATTGCTTAGGGTAATAATCACAAAAGTTGATAGTGTGGTGTCATTGAAATCAGGCATCGTAGAAGGGTAAAAAACATGCGCTACTCACTGAAGCAATTAGCCGTTTTTGAAGCGGTTGCAGCCAGTGGCAGTGTGAGTCGAGCCGCCGACCAATTGGCACTGACGCAATCAGCAACCAGTATGGCCTTGTCACAGTTGGAAAAATTATTGGGTCGGCCGCTATTTGAACGGCAGGGAAAGCAAATGCAGCTGACCTACTGGGGAGCGTGGCTACGTCCGAAGGCGCGCCAGTTACTGTTTGATGCGCAGCAAATTGAAGCAGGGTTTGACGGCCAGCATGTGGTCAGCGGCGATATTGCCTTAATTGCCAGTCAAACGGCGGCCGAGCATCTTATTCCTGACCTTATCAGTATTATTGATAGTGACTTTCCAGAGCTTAGAATCGACTTTACGGTGAAAAATACCCAGAAGGTGATCGACAGTGTGCGCCAGTATCAACATGATTTGGGGATCATCGAGGGGCGTTGTGACGATAGCCGCTTAAAGCAACAAGTTTGGTGCCATGACCATCTTGTCGTGGTTGCGGCAAAGCATCACCCTTATGCGCAGCTTGATCACGTTAGCTTGGCGCAACTCGAGCAGGCACAATGGGTATTGCGCGAACCCGGCGCAGGGACGCGACATAGCTTTGATAGTGCGATTCACGGTGTGATTGAAGATCTAGATGTGCGCCGAGAGTATGAGCAAGTGCCTGTGCTGAGAACCTTAGTCGCAAACTCGAGTTATCTCAGCTGCTTACCTTACTTGGACGTAGAAAAATGGATTGAGCGCGACGAGCTGGTGGCTTTGAATGTACCTGAGCTGAATATGCGGCGGACGCTTTCGTTTATTTGGCGCGCGGATGCGGCAGCGAACCCGTTACGCGACTGCATTATTCGCGAAGCGACACGGATGACCAAAGCGCGTCGCCGTGATATGTAATACAAAAAGCCGGCCCAAAATGGCCGGCTATTCGTGGTCTATCCACGGTTTAATTAGTAGGTGACCGTATGCCCATAACTACTAATGATGTTTTTGACGTTATCCATCACTTCTTTAGATGGTGGAGCAACGTCCTGCAGCTCGTAATCGTAGCCGAGTGCTTCCCATTTGTGCGCCCCCAACTGGTGGTAGGGCAGTAATTCCACTTTCTCGATGTTATCCATCTCTTTAATAAACTGGCCGAGACGGTGGGCGGAGTCATCATCGTCGGTGTAACCCGGGACAACCACGTAACGAATCCACGTCTTTTGGCCAATTTTATGGAGGTAGTTGGCAAAGTCGAGCGTGCGGCGGTTTGATACGCCAACTAAATTCTCATGGATCTCATCATTCAGTTGTTTGAGATCTAACATCACCAAGTCAGTGGCGTCTAACACTTCATCAATCACTGGGGTGTGTTTACGCACGTACCCATTGGTATCTAAACAGGTGTGGATCCCTTCCGCTTTCGCGGCTTGGAAAAAGTCACGCACAAACTCAGGTTGAAGCATGGCTTCTCCCCCTGAGGCGGTCACACCGCCGCCCGATGCCGTAATGAAGTGGCGGTAGGCACGCACATCTTTCATGATTTCATCGACGGTGACTTCTTTGCCGCCATGCGTGTCCCATGTATCACGGTTGTGACAGTATTTGCACCGCATTAAGCAGCCTTGCATAAAGACAATGAAACGGATTCCGGGGCCATCTACGGTGCCACAGGATTCAAACGAGTGGATGCGACCAACTGCCGACATAAGTGTCTCCAGACTGCGAATTGCTATGTCGTTATTTTATTACAAAACCCCGCCTCAACGTAAGGGAATTCGCGTCTTTTTCGCGATTTTGTAAGTTGTCTGAATCACCGTTTGCAGTGCCTACCAACTTAGATCACAGTTCCATTTTTTGGTCTTATCACAATGAGATCACACCGAGGAAAAAACCATATCGATATTGAGGTAACTCTTATGTCTGCCCAAACTAACGTGCAACACGTCGAGAAAACTGACATGGACGGGTAAGGATGTGTGTGAATACGTCGAGGACTTGCTGCGTTGACGTGTTGAAGCCGAAAAAGTTGGGAATCAATAATGAAAAAAATTAGTGATTTAAGGGTAAAGAACAAGCTAATTGCACTTATGTTAGTCGCCATTGCATTACTTGGCGCAATCAGTGCTTACACCATTTCAAAAGAAAAAGACCAAGCGTATACCGAGCGGACTGCCTCGTTACGTAATAACGTGGAGGTTGCTGAAAGTGTGGTGAACTACTATCGCCAGCAAGCGGCGCAATTGGGTGAAGAAACCGCCAAGGCGCAGGCGATTGCTCAGTTAAATAAACTGCGTTACGACGGCGATAACTATTTTTGGGTGTTGAAGCCTGATCTCACCATAGTAACGCATCCCATCAAGCCGAATTTGAACGGGACCAGTGCGAGTGCGATCACCGACGGTGATGGCCGCTTTCATTGGCGTGAAATGGTAAAAGTGAGTCAGCCGCCGGAGGGTGGCGTGCTGGATTATACGTGGCGCTCGCCAGAAGGAGAGTTAAAACCCAAAATCTCTTACGTGAAGCGCGTAAATGGCTGGAATTGGATCATTGGTTCAGGCGTGCACGTCAGCGATATTGAAGAGCAGTTTATTACCTCAGCGTGGCAGATCGCGGGTATGACGTTGATCGCGGCGGTGATCTTATTGGTGGCGGGCGCGTTTGTGAGCCGTGATATCGTGATGCCGCTTGATGAGCTGGTGGAGAAATTTGACCGAATTGCCGGTGGTGACTTGCGTGTGCAATGTGGTTACACGCGCGAGGATGAAATCGGCAAATTGGCACGTCGAATGGATACGGCGATGACCAGCGTCCGTGAAGCGTTACGTATCGCGCATGATGAAGCCAAACAATCGTCCACTATGGCGTCGTCGATTGCCTCGGCCAGCGAGCAAAGTGCGCAAAGTATCCAATCGCAGCGTGCTGAACTGGAGCAACTGGCAGCAGCGATGAACGAAATGACGGCAACGGTGGCGGATGTGGCTGACCATGCAGAGCAAACGGCTCAAGCGACCAATGAAATTGCCGATATGGCCGAAGTGGGTAACCACAAATTAGACAGTACGGTGGCGAGTATTCGCGAGGTGGCGGAGCGTATTGCCAGTGCCGATAAGCTAGTGAACCAAGTGAAACAAGGTGTGATGCAAATCAGTGATGTGGCGGGAGTGATCCAAGGCATCTCTGAGCAAACCAACCTGTTGGCATTGAATGCGGCGATTGAAGCGGCGCGAGCGGGTGAGCAAGGCCGTGGCTTTGCGGTGGTTGCCGATGAGGTGCGCTCGTTGGCGCAAGGCACCCAGAAATCGACCACTGAAATTCAAGGCACCATTGAGGAGCTGACCAATAACGCGATTGAAGCAGCCGAAGCGATGACTTCGAGCCATCAATCCAGTGAAGCAAGTGTGGCGACAGCGCTCGAAACTCAGCAGCAGCTTAAAGACATGGTAGCGGCCTTGTATCAGTCTAACGATCGAGTGGTGCAAATTGCGGCGGCCGCAGAGCAGCAAGGCACTGTCTCGGAAGAAATGAACCAGAATGTGAGTAACATTCATAACTCGGCCAATGAAGTGAGCGGTGCGGCCACTCACCTTGCCGAACAAAGCCAGCTATTGGCTGATTCCGCGCGAGAGTTGGATAGCAAACTCGATCACTTTGAGGTGGCCTAGCTCCTGAGTAAACGAGCGAGTCTGGCAACGGGTGTGCCTTGGCTGGAACTTAGATGGGTTACAGATGCGTTGCTGACTAAATCGTGAAAGGGAAACGGGTGATAAATAAAAACCGCCAGCATTGCCGGCGGTTTTTTCTTTTCAAAAGCCCTTCTTGCGCGAAGGGATTTTGATCATCTCTTACAGTGAAGAGGTGAAGGTACGAGTGATGACGTCTTGCTGCTGCTCTTTGGTCAGCGAGTTAAAACGTACCGCGTAACCAGAAACACGGATAGTCAGCTGAGGATAGTTCTCAGGATGTTCCATCGCGTCGAGTAGCATTTCACGGTTCATCACGTTCACGTTCAAGTGTTGGCCGCCTTCTTGACCGCTTTCATGGTGGAAGTAACCATCCATTAGACCGGCAAGGTTAGCGCGCTGGGTGTTTTCATCTTTACCCAGAGCATTTGGCACGATAGAGAAGGTATAAGAGATACCGTCTTTGGCGTGGGCAAATGGCAGCTTACCAACAGAAGTCAGCGACGCAACTGCGCCTTTTTCGTCACGGCCGTGCATTGGGTTAGCACCTGGTGCGAAAGGCATACCCGCTTTACGACCATCTGGTGTGTTACCGGTTTTCTTACCGTATACCACGTTCGAGGTGATAGTCAGGATAGACTGTGTTGGGACAGCGTCACGGTATGTTTTCAGTGAACGGATTTTGTTCATGAAACGCTCAACCAGGTCACAAGCGATTTGGTCAACACGCTCATCGTTGTTACCGAACGTTGGGTATTCGCCTTCGATTTCAAAGTCGATTGCAATACCGTCTTCGTCACGAACAGGTTTCACTTTTGCGTACTTGATCGCAGACAGTGAGTCAGCCGCAACGGATAGACCTGCAATACCACACGCCATAGTACGACGTACGTCACGATCGTGCAGTGCCATCAGCGCCGCTTCGTAGCTGTATTTGTCGTGCATGAAGTGGATGCTGTTCAGGGCAGTCACATATTGCTTCGCCAGCCAGTCCATCAGGTGATCCATGCGGTCCATGACTTTGTCATAGTCCAACACTTCGTCAGTCATTGGTGCGTGTTCAGGCGCAACTTGGATTTTCAGCTTCTCATCGATACCACCGTTGATGGTATAAAGCAGGGTTTTCGCCAAGTTGGCACGAGCACCGAAGAACTGCATATGCTTACCAACCACCATTGGTGATACACAACATGCAATGGCATAGTCGTCTGACTCGAAGTCTGGGCGCATCAGATCATCGTTCTCGTACTGGATAGACGAGGTATCGATAGACACTTTGGCACAGAATTTTTTGAAGCCTTCAGGCAGTTTTTCAGACCAAAGCACAGTGATGTTTGGCTCTGGGCTTGGGCCCATGGTGTATAGGCTGTTAAGGAAACGGAAGCTGGTACGAGATACCAGAGTACGTCCGTCCAGACCCATACCGGCTACTGATTCAGTTGCCCAAATTGGGTCGCCAGAGAAGAGATCATCATACTCAGGCGTACGCAGGAAACGAACCATACGCAGTTTCATCACGAAGTGGTCGATCAGCTCTTGCGCTTGTTCTTCAGTCAGTTTGCCAGCGGCCATGTCGCGCTCTAGATAAATATCTAGGAAGGTTGACGTACGGCCCAGTGACATTGCTGCACCGTTCTGGGTTTTCACTGCACCGAGGTAGCCAAAGTAAGTCCACTGAATGGCTTCTTGCGCGTTTTCTGCTGGGCGAGAAATATCACAGCCGTATTTCGCTGCCATTTCTTTAAGTTGGCCCAGTGCACGGTACTGCTCTGCAATTTCTTCACGCAGTTGCATGGTCATTTGCAGATCTTCGCCGTTTTCGAATTTCTCTTGCAGAGAATCGAACTGCGCTTTTTTGTCTTTCATCAAGAAGTCGATACCGTATAGCGCGACGCGACGGTAGTCACCGATGATACGACCACGGCCGTAGGCATCAGGAAGACCAGTCAATACGCCAGACTTACGACACTTCATGATTTCAGGGGTGTAGATATCGAAAACGCCTTGGTTATGGGTTTTACGATACTCGGTGAAAACTTTCTTCACTTGTGGGTCAAGCTCACGGCCATAAGCGTGGCAAGAACCTTCTACCATGCGGATACCGCCGTAAGGCAGCATGGCGCGTTTTAGCGGCGCGTCAGTCTGTAGACCAACAATCTTTTCCAGATCTTTTTCGATGTAGCCGGCGTCATGAGAAGTCAGGGTAGAAACCACAGACGTATCAAAGTCAACCGGTGCATGCGTCGCGTTCTCTTGCTTGATGCCTTCCATCACGCGAGCCCAAAGCTGGCTAGTCGCGTTAGTTGGCTCAGAGACTAGGAATGATTCGTCGCCCTCGTAAGGGGTATAGTTTTTTTGGATAAAGTCGCGAACATCAACGGCTTTGCTCCAGTTACCTTCAACAAATCCTTCCCATGCATTAGAAACGTGCTCAGACATGTTGCACCTACCTGTACTCTTTTCAAAAAGAAGTTTATCGGGACCAGGTTCAGTCATAGTGTTTGTCAGTATGGCTGACGCCTGCGACCCATCGATTTAAATCCGGATTACCCCGCCCGTAAGCGGGGCTGAGTTATTACAATAACGCTGGAATGCCGGGAATCATTCCAACTGCCAACATGGCAGCAATACAAATAATCACAGTGGCGGTTGGAATCACCAGACGGTCAATCGCTGACAGCGTTTTAGGACGCTCTTTGTCACCGATAAGGCCGTTGTTGTCCAAAAGCATTGTGACTGCCCAACCAAAGACTGGGTTAACAGCCATGGAGGCGAAAATACAAATACCGGCTGACTGACTTGACTTGGCGTCTTTGACCATCTGCATACCAGCTTCAAGCAAGGGTAGGAATACCCCTGAAAGCAGTGCGATAGTCATCACTGGAGGCCAAGTGGCAACGTCCATTGGGTAACCAATCAAAGCCACACCGATACACAGTAAACCGAGAATAATGGCCCCACCTGGGATCGGGCGGCGAGCAATCGCGGCCGGGATCATATAGGTGCCCCATGATGAGGTGATGTTACCGCCACCCACAGAGGCGCCGACCATTTGGCGAATTGAGCAGCCTGTCATGGTGTCATCCACATCCATCAGTACTTTTTCGGCTTTCTTAGGATAGTTTAGTTCCTGGAAAATACGGTGACCAAGGAAGTCTGGCGACCACATCGCAACTGCGAGCAAAGCAAATGGCAATGACGCTAAGAAGTGCGATACATTAGGCAAGCCTAGCTGCCAACCTTGCTCAGTCGATCCCCACCAGTACACAGGGTTGAGGTTCGGGATACCGGGTTGGGTGACGAACTCTAACGACGAGCCTGCACCTAGCGCGGTGGCAATTAAACCGCCAGTAATGGCACACACCGGGATCGCGAGCCAGCGTTTACCAATCCGCGCCAAGAAGGCATAAATCACAATCGACACGGCAAGAATCAAAATAGAGACATAGCCCATGTTGATCTCTGCGCCCCACGCTAACAGGCTCTCAATTTGCCCTTTTGCGCCACCAAAGCCGAGGAAAATCAGCAAACCACCGGCCACACCCTGACTGGTGAGGTTCACCAGTTTGGAACCGCCTTTAAGGTAGCTTAAGGTCAGGCCAAATACACCGATCAGAATACCAAGAGCAAGTGGGTGAGCACCGGCCAAGGCGATGGTTCCTACCAATGGGATCATCGGACCGTGGTTACCGGCTAAGTTCGCGCGGGGGTTGATAAAGCCGCACAGTAACACACAAAACAATAAAGCCGGTATCAACATTTCCACGCGAGCAACCTCGACGGCAAATGCTTTACCAAGTGTGATGTGATCCCACGCTGCGGTTAGCCCCTCAGCCCATGACATCATTACCGCAGAATACATTGCGATGATGCCGATGGTACCTGCTAGCGCGGGAACAAGATCTTCAAGTTCAAAACGGAAGTCACGGCCGGGCAGGTTTAGCCCCCAGCGGCGCGGACGCATGATTTGTAGTTCGTGATTCAGGTAGTCAGCGCGGGAGGCGAACGATGAAGCCGGCTTGTGCTTCTTTTGATATTCGCTTTTTTCTTCGTGACTCACACTGCGGTCTTGAGCATGTGTTGCCATAATTTCCTCGTCTACAGAAAGCAAAAGCTTTCGAAACAGTGGCTTAGCCAGTCTTTATAGTGTTTTTACGCTGGCCTTGTGGCCTTGTGGCCGTGTTCTGTTTCGTTATCAGCATGCTAACAATAGAGGATTTTCTGAATGTTGACTTAGATCATTACCGTGTAATTTTTTTACGTGCCACGGCCGGTTATCGGCGCTTTTTAGCGCGCCAAATGTGCCTAAAAAGCCACCCATGTCGGAGTTTTGTAGTTTTTTTACCAAAAATTACGCCTAAAATGTGCTACAAAACAGGCGAATATCGAGGGTGAAAGTGAGTGACTGACGCGAGGAACGCGATCACACGCCAAGGAATGTAGACAGCATGACGGCAAGCGCTGCTGATAAAGAAAAATTACGTTATAGTCATCCCATCATGGTTGAACAATGGATAAGTTTGGTGCGGCGACTGATTTCGAGCTTAGGAAGTGCTTTTTCGAGTAAGGGGATTCACGCTTGTATGCTGGCAAGTATGTTGGTGTTGGCGCCCGCGTACGGACAACAAGCCGCCAGTGTGGACGCAGTCAGTGGTCTAATTCAACAGGGGGCGTATCAGCAGGCGTTGCAAAATAGCCAAACGTTGCTGACCGCGGAGGATGATGCAGCACTGGATAGTTCGGCGCGTGCCGAGCTGTTGCGCCTGCAAGGCGTAGCGCATTTGTATTTACAGCAACGGGCAGAGGCGTATCGCAGTTATCGTCAGGCACTCGCGCTCAATGCATTAAGTAAAGACGGCGAAGCGGACGCCTTATCAGCAGTGATTACCTTAGCCTACCGCGTTAAGCAATATGATGAAGTGCTCCGTTATGCGCGGCAAATGGCCGACCACCATGAATTACTGCCGCATGCCAGCCGCTTGGCGATGCAGTCTGCTTACGCGTTATCTCGCTATGATGTGGCGATAGACTATGCGTCGCGACTACAAAAGAGCGGTAATGCGGATGCGTTTACTCTGCAAACCAAAGGGTTGAGCGAAATGGCCTTGTCGCAGTTTTCCGCCGCGGCACGTACCTTTGATGTATTGGCTCAGCAAGACGATGTTGCGCCGAAATGGTTGGCTCAGGCTGCGCGAGCACATGCCCATGCCGGATCGCACTCTCAAGCCCGTCAATACTTAGCGAGAGCGAGAGCCGATATTGCTTTATATCGCACGTTGACGTTAGAGCAACTCGAACAAACCCAACCTCAAGAAGCCCTGGCTTATTGGCAGCAAGGGTTAAGCCAACTGGATCGCGTTCCTACACGAGATGAGCAACTGCTGTTGGTGCAGTGTCTGCTGCAAGACAACCAGCGTGTCGCGGCACTTAATCGGGTCAGCGAGATCAACCTAAGCGCGCCTGATAAACAAACCCTTAAGCTGCAAGTGATGTTGGCGTATCAGCTCAAGCGCTGGCAAGAGGTGATTGATACGTCCCAAGTGGCGCTTTCTCATGGTCTAAAAGAAGATAGGATGCTTTGGCAGTGGCTATCTATTAGCGCCATCAAAGCGGGAGATTATGCGTTGGCTGACTTTGCCTTAAATGAGTGGCAGGCAAGGGATACCTCAGGCTTGGCAGAACGATGGCGAGAAACATTGGAATTACTTAAAGCAGGTCGCGCGAGCTTGTCTGATCTATCTATCTCCTAACCTGTCTTACAATGCGGGCGCTTTTGTCTGCCATCATGGTCTTAGCGTTCGCCCCTTCACAGTTTTGTTACTTCTTGGTGCGCATTAACACTGAAAAGCTTTCACAACCCGTGCGTGAGAGTATGGGTTTCTATTCAGTGCCGACTTTATTTCCTTAAAAACAATGCGCTGCGCTATGCTTATTGTTAAACGATATCGCACGTTCGCCCTTGTGTATCTCGCACATACTGCCGACGGTTGGCTGTTGGGAGCGGGGTAGAGAAAGATGACAGTTGTAACTGTGTTGGTATGTCGACGATATCGATGTGGCGAATGTTCTGGTTATTTTTTCAGCAGTAAATTTTGCATTTGACTTTTTATGCAATAATATTGACTATAATAATTCCATTTTCAAGGTTAACAAAATGTTGCTCATCAGGTGGAGGGGTGATATTTTCGATTGCAAGATGTCGAATTAATCACCAACGATGGTGAGGAGCCAGGCACTCACCCAGCAGTGAGTAATAATAAGCGCGCATTTGATGTGGGCAGTACGTAAACACAACAGATTTCATGGATGATAGGAGCTAGCGCATGACGGAAGCTGTAGCGCTACAGGTTAAGTCACTCAAAAAAAGCTTTGGGCAGCACCAAGTGCTCAAAGGCATTTCTCTCGACGCCCACCGTGGCGACGTTATCTCTATTATTGGCTCTTCCGGATCCGGGAAAAGCACCTTTCTGCGTTGTATCAATTTACTTGAGACGCCTACCGGTGGCGAAATTTGGGTCAATGGTGAGTTGATCAAAATGAAAAACAATCGCGCTGGTGAGCCTGTTCCCGTCAGTGACAAACAAGTGCAACGCATTCGCTCGCGTCTTGCCATGGTCTTTCAAGGGTTCAATCTTTGGTCACACATGACGGTGATGCAAAACGTCATTGAAGCGCCTGTTCATGTATTGGGGGTGCCCAAGGCTGAAGCCATTGAACAAGCTGAGGCCTTGTTGCATCGCGTTGGATTGTATGAGCGGCGCGACTACTACCCAGGCCATTTATCCGGTGGTCAGCAACAGCGTGCCGCGATTGCGCGTGCACTCGCCGTCGAGCCAGAAGTTTTGCTGTTTGATGAGCCAACCTCCGCGCTGGATCCTGAGTTAGTCGGTGAGGTGCTGGGAGTGATGCGTTCACTGGCTGAAGAAGGACGCACCATGCTGGTGGTTACCCACGAGATGAGCTTTGCACGTGATGTCTCGAATCATGTGATGTTTTTACATCAAGGGTTGGTTGAGGAGCAGGGTGACCCGAAAGAGTTGTTTAATGCCCCGGAATCAGAACGCCTGAAGCAGTTTATCTCATCCATCTATTAATTAAATATATCAATAGCATAACCATGCAAATGGGCGTAGCCCGCACAACATCGTAATAACGACAGGAGAAAGGAAAATGAAAAAATGGCTAGTTGCCGCCGCCGTGATGGCCGCGGTTGGGTCAACCTCCGTAGCAGCCAAGGATTGGAAGGTCGTACGTTTTGGGATCGAAGGGGCGTACCCTCCCTTTAGTTGGACCACCAATGAAGGCGAGCTGAAAGGCTTTGATGTGGATATGGCGAATGCGCTGTGCGAAGAGATGCAAGCGAAGTGTAAAATCGTCGCTCAGGATTGGGATGGCATCATTCCTTCACTGTTAGCGCGTAAATACGATGCGATCATCGCGGCGATGTCTATCACCGAAGAGCGTAAAAAGAAAGTCGATTTCACCAACAAGTACGCCCTCATCCCGAACAAATTTGTGGCCGAAAAAGGCACGGATCTGACCTTTACCAAAGAGGGGTTAGATGGCGTTAAAATCGGTGTTCAGCGCGCAACCACCCATGATAAATATCTGACGGATAACTATGGCGATGCGGTCGATATCGTTCGCTATGGCACTTTCGATGAAGCTTACCTTGATTTGAAAGCAGGTCGTATCGAATCGATTCTTGGCGATGCGTCAGCACTGCAACAAGGCCTGCTTGATAAAGAAGGCGGTGATGCATTTGAGTTTATTGGTCCGTCATTAACCGATCCTGAGTGGTTTGGTGAAGGTTTTGGCATTGCGACACGCAAGCAAGACAAAGCGCTGACTGAGAAGCTTAACCAAGCGATCGATTCGTTACGCGAAAAAGGCGTGTATGACGAGATTGCAGCCAAGTACTTCGACTACGACGTATACGGCGAGTAATAGGCAGGCGGGCAGCATGAAAGTGCTGCCCGAATCATATGATTGATTTGAAAGGTTACGAGTGGTCCCTGCTCGAAGGTGCATGGGTGACCCTTCAGGTTGCGCTGCTCTCGTTAGGTCTTGCCATGTTGCTGGGTATGCTCGGGGCGTTGGCAAAACTGTCAAAATTTTCAACGTTGCGTGGTGTGGCCACCCTTTATACGACAGTGATCCGCGGTATCCCTGACCTTGTCTTGATGATGCTGATTTTTTATGGCGGACAAATGCTACTCAATAACAGCCTGTATGGGATGAATGAGTGGATTAATGAGTATATGGCAGGCCAGAACCCCAGCCATGAGTGGACGTCTTATTTGCCGGATTACGTCGATGTCAGCCCATTTATCGCCGGGATCCTAACCATCGGGTTTATCTTTGGCGCTTACATGGCGGAAACCTTCCGTGGCGCGATTATGGCGGTGGATTCAGGAGAGATGGAAGCGGCACGTGCCTATGGCATGAGCAGCAGTTTAGCGTTTCGCCGTATTCTTTTGCCGCAGATGATCCGTCACGCGTTACCCGGCTTCGGTAACAATTGGCTGGTGCTACTTAAAACCACCGCGCTGGTATCAATCATCGGTCTTGATGACATGGTACGCAAAGGGGCATTGGCAGCGGGATCCACCCAAATGCCATTTACTTTTTACTTTACCGTTGCACTGATTTTCTTGCTCTTCACCAGTATCTCGACCACGGGACTGCGCTGGATGGAGCGCCGCTTTAGTATTCACACGCGGTAGGTGACCATGGATTTTTCTCTTGTACTCGAAACCTGGCCGATATACTTAGACGGCCTTTGGACCACCGTATGGTTGGTCGCCTCTGCGTTGGTGATTGGCTTAGTGGTCGCGGTGCCGGTGGCGGTCGCGCGTAATGCACAATTCCCTTTATGGCGCTATCCCGCGTGGGCGTTTATTTATTTTTTCCGGGGTACACCGCTGTTAATTCAGTTGTATCTGATTTACTACGGCTTAAGTCAGGTAGTAAATGTTGAAGATACCTTGTGGCAGCATGCTTGGTTCTGCGCCTTGGTGGCCTTTGTGCTCAACACCGCCGCGTATACAGCGGAAATCATTCGTGGCGCGATTAATGGCCTTCCTAAAGGGGAAGTCGAGGCGGCGATCGCTTATGGCATGAGCCCTTATAAAGCCTTTTCGCGCATTGTATTGCCGAGTGCGATGCGTCGTGCGTTACCCGCGTACAGTAACGAAGTGGTGTTTATGCTACACGGCTCAGCGGTGGCTGGGATTATCACCATTGTCGATTTAACCGGTGCCGCTCGGATTGTTAACTCTCGCTACTATGCGCCGTTCGAGTCGTTTTTGACTGCGGGTGTGTTCTATATGGCGCTGACTTTTAGCATTCTTTGGATGTTCCGCCTAGCAGAGCGCCGCTTCCTACGTCATTTAAGGCCGCTTAGCTAATCGGCTCAATCTGCAATAAAAACGCCGCAGTGATCACCTGATCATCTGCGGCGTTTTTTTAACCAGCGCGTGTGCCTTGGGGCCTACTTAAAGGTTGCCCAAATCGGTGCGTGATCTGATGGCTTTTCAATCGCTCGGAGCTCGTAGTCAATGCCGGCATCAATACATTGGCTAGCTAGATCTGGGGTGGCCAAAATCACGTCAATACGCAGGCCGCGATTATCGTCAAAGCCGCGTGAGCGGTAGTCAAACCACGAGAACTGATCGTTCACGGTTGGATGCAGGGCACGGAAAGTGTCAACAAACCCCCAATCCATCAGAGTGCCCAGCCACTCACGCTCTTCGGGTAAGAAAGAGCACTTACCGGTGCGTAGCCAGCGTTTGGCGTTTTGCTCACCAATGCCGATGTCATCGTCTTTCGGGCTGATATTGATATCGCCCATCACCACCAACTGTTCACTGGGATCACGGCCAGCTAAATAGGTCATTAAGTCTTGATAAAACTTACGCTTGGCGGGGAATTTGGTTTCATGGCTACGGTTTTCCCCTTGCGGGAAGTAACCGTTGAGCACAGTAATTGGCTTGCCGTTTTCGTCTTCAAAGGTCGCCATGATCATCCGGCGTTGAGCGTCCTCGTCATCAGTAGGAAAGCCTTTTTGCACGCTGATAGGGGACTTTTTGCATAGCATTGCCACGCCATAATGAGCTTTTTGGCCATGAAAGTGCACTTCATAACCCATCGCTTCGACATCTGCGAGCGGGAAGGCGTCATCATGGACTTTGGTTTCTTGTAACCCGATCACGTCAGGTTGATGTTTTTCAATCAAGGCTTGCAATTGATGCAAACGAGCACGAATACCATTGATATTGAATGAAATGATTTTCACGTGTGAGGCTGCCTTTGTTGTCTTGTTAATAGCAAGACACTTTACCAGCTTCGTTCAATGAACGGAAAGGCGGCCTCTATTTCTACCGGTTATGGAAACGTGCGATATGCGCTAAGCGTTAGTGTGCGAGAGAAAACTCACCCAAGCATTCGCCTTGGCTAAAAATGGTGCCAAGCTCGGTGCAAGGATCAAACTGTAGCGTCGGTTGGGATAATGTCGGTAGGCGATGGAGCAAGTGCTTGAGGATAATATCCCCATTAAATTGATGAATCGCGACCTGCCAGTTGGCGAGGCTAGGAAGTGAAAAGTTAACTATCAATGGCGTTCCTTACTGTTTTATTTGTGTTGCTAGCGGTTTTCGTTTGTGTTTGCGCACGGCGTAAATGATACCAGTGACGCAGTCTGCCGTTAGTAGCGGCCATATTTTATCTCCGAGAGTTAAATGATTATTGCTCTGCCCCTCAGTGGTTATCCATCATGAGCTGCGCAAATGCGCCGGTCCCTTTGGAATGAGCGATCACCATCAATACAGTGATACTCACCAATGAGTGATAGCAAAAGGGGTGGTTAACGGGTTATCAATCTAGGAAAAAAGCGAAAGTGGATTGCTGCAGAGAGTCTATGCGGGAAATAGCGTGGTCTGTCTCGACTTTGACTTGATGTCTTTTGATGCTCCGTATCTAGAGCTTTGGTCACATTACAGTATTTTTGGGGGATGTAAAGGGTTTTTTAGATCGCAACGAGATAGCGATAGTGCTGTGTTTGTCATTCTAGCCACCGTTTTGTGCGTGATTTGACATATGGTTTTTCATATATATGATTTATCGTATATATTGAGAAGAGAAAATTCAGATGTGTCACACACTCACTTTTTACAAAGCTTTATCCGAGCCCACTCGGCTGACCTCTCTATTGCTACTCTCACAGCATGGTGAGTTATGCGTATGCGATTTGATGGAGGCGTTAGCCCTGAGTCAACCCAAGATTTCTCGACATTTGGCGGAGCTACGTAAACATGACTTTGTGATTGGAGAGCGTCGAGGAAAGTGGGTCTATTATCGGTTGCATCCAGCCTTACCTGAGTGGATGCGCGACATTTTACTGACCACGGTAAAACACAATCCTGCCATGTTGCCGCCTGTTGAACCAACGGCATTTAGTCAGACTTGCTGCGAGGAAAAACAATAATATGAACGATAACGAGCTCCCAAATATTACGGCTGATGCGTTTGATATTCCATCGGTTGATAAGCTTACGGTGCTGTCATCGACTCACCGCCCCCGTGTTTTACTGCTATATGGTTCCCTACGGCCGCGTTCATACAGTCGACTAGTGGTTGAAGAAGCCGCGCGTCTGTTGACCGCGATGGGGGCTGAGGCGCGCATTTATGATCCTAGCGGATTACCCGCGCCCGATAGTGTTGATCCTTCACATGAGAAAGTGGCGGAATTGCGCGAGCTGATGATGTGGTCTGAAGGGCAGGTTTGGTGTTCGCCTGAACGCCACGGTTCGATGACCAGTATCATGAAAAGCCAAATCGACTGGGTGCCTCTAAGTCTTGGGGCCGTGAGACCAACCCAAGGCAAAGTGCTCGCAGTGATGCAAGTATGTGGGGGCTCCCAATCATTCAATACGGTTAATCAGCTCCGTGTTCTCGGCCGCTGGATGCGTATGTTTACCATTCCTAACCAGTCATCGGTGCCCAAAGCCTATTTAGAGTTTGATGAACAAGGCCGGATGCTGCCATCGCCTTTTTATCAACGCATTGTTGATGTGATGGAAGAGCTTATGAAATTTACGATCTTACTTCGTGACAACAAAGATTATCTCGTTGATCGCTACTCTGAGCGCGTTGAGAGTGCCGATGAACTATCAGCACGTGTCAATCAACGTCAGATATAAAAAGGAAATATCGCGATGACTCAATCTGAAACCTGTGCACCGTCGGCCGCGCAAAAAATGGGATGGCTCGATCGGTATTTAACCGTGTGGATTTTTCTCGCCATGGCCATTGGGGTCAGTGTGGGATGGCTTTTTCCCGACGTTGCGACCCTCAGTGAGCGCTTATCGGTCGGGAGCACCAATGTGCCGCTGGCGATTGGCTTGATCTTAATGATGTATCCGCCACTGGCGAAAGTAAATTATCGCTTATTGGGATCGGTTACGCGCGATAAAAAAGCTATCACGTTGTCGCTGATCATGAACTGGATCGTGGGTCCTATTCTTATGTTCACACTGGCGGTGCTGTTTTTACGTGATGAGCCAGGGTATATGGCGGGAGTGATATTAATTGGCCTTGCACGCTGTATTGCCATGGTCTTGGTGTGGAACGACATCAGTGGTGGCAATAAAGAGTATGGCGCGGCCCTAGTGGCCCTGAATAGCTTATTTCAGATCCTGACCTACAGTGTGATGGCATGGCTATTTATCACCGTTTTACCTCCTATGCTGGGGTTACAAAGCTATGTGGTGGATGTGACCATGGGGGACATCGCGCAAAGTGTGCTGATTTATCTGGGTATCCCTTTTTTGGCGGGCTATCTATCACGTACCGTGCTGGTCGCTAAAAAAGGTGAACAATGGTACGAAGACGTCTTTTTACCACGTATTTCCCCGATAACGTTAATCGCTTTGTTGGCGACCATTGTGTTGATGTTTAGCCTAAAAGGGGAGGCGATTATTGCGTTGCCGCTTGACGTGTTACGTATCGCCGTACCCCTGGTAACTTACTTTGTGCTGATGTTCTTTATTAGCTTCTTTGTGGGTAAAAAACTGGGGATCCCGTATGACCGCAACGCGTCGATTGCGTTTACTTCATCTGGCAATAACTTTGAGTTAGCCATTGCGGTGGCGATAGCGGTGTTTGGTATTCACTCAGATCAAGCCTTTGCAGGGGTGATTGGGCCGCTGGTGGAAGTGCCTGTGTTGATTGCCTTGGTGAATGTCGCGCTAAGAATGAAGCGACGCTATACGACTTAATATGAAGCTTTTATGAATCCCTGTCTGTGAGGGTTGCATGCCGGCTTAGGTTTATTAATATACGCATATCCATATATGCATTTAGTGGAGTGTAGTGAGAGAGCCTWTGTTGCCTCATCAGTTTTTCAAATTATTGGCCGATGAAACGCGCGTGCGATGTTTACTGCTTATTGCCCGTGAAGGGCAGTTATGTGTGTGCGAGCTCACCGAAGCGCTGGACACCTCGCAGCCGAAGATCTCACGTCATTTGGCGCAACTGCGGGCCAGTGGTGTGTTGGTTGATACGCGCCAAGGGCAATGGGTGTTTTATCGCTTAGCCGCTGACTTACCCGGCTGGATGCGCAAACAAATTCAGGGGTTAGTTGATTCCAACTGCCTAAAAGACACTTATCAAGAAGATATCACGCGGCTGGCCAAAATGGCGTCACGCCCCACCTGCTGCGTGTAAAGGAGAAAGCAATGACAATTAAAGTCGGGATCAATGGGTTTGGCCGTATCGGTCGTTTGGCATTAAGGGCAGCATTTGATTGGCCAGAGCTCGAGTTTGTGCATATTAACGATGTGGCGGGAGATACCGAAACGCTGGCGCATCTGCTGGAGTTTGATTCGGTGCAAGGACGCTGGCATCACGCGGTGAGTGCGGAAGGCAACCGCGTACAGATTAACGGCCAAACATTAACGACAAGTCAAGAGAAAGCGATTGATGCAGTCGATTGGTCAGGATGTGATGTGGTGATTGAGGCAACAGGAAAACACCGTGACGCCGATTTGCTGCAACAATATTTGGACCAAGGCGTGAAGCGCGTAGTGGTGTCTGCACCGGTCAAAGATGAGCGTGTGGCGAATATCGTGGTGGGGGTGAATGACGCGATTTTTGATCCGAGCAAACATCGGATCGTTACCGCAGCGTCGTGTACCACGAACTGCTTGGCTCCGATTGTGAAAGTGATCCATGAAAAGCTGGGGATTGCGCAGTCGACCTTCACTACCATTCATGATTTAACCAATACCCAAACGATTTTAGACGCGCCGCATAAAGACTTACGTCGTGCCCGCGCATGCGGCATGAGTTTGATCCCGACCACCACAGGTTCGGCGACCGCTATCGTAGAAATTTTCCCGGATCTAAAAGGCAAGATTAATGGCCATGCGGTGCGTGTCCCCCTCGCTAATGCGTCGCTAACGGATGTGATCTTTGATGTGGAAACTGATACCACCGCCGACGAGGTGAACGCACTGTTGCAAGAAGCCGCGGATGGCGAGCTCAAGGGCATTCTTGGCTTTGAGGCGCGTCCTTTAGTCTCGATAGATTACCGTGGTGATCAGCGCTCCACCATTGTCGATGGTTTATCCACCATGGTGGTGGGTAAGCGTATGGTCAAAATCTATGCGTGGTATGACAACGAAATGGGCTACGCCACGCGCACCGCTGAGTTAGTGCGCAACGTCGGTCTTGTCGATCAGTAAGTGATGCTTGTTAACGCTGGCGGTGCATACAGTGCATCGCCTTTATTTACCGCTTTTATCAAACCTAAATAGACGGCCATCATGTTTGCTCAATTAAGCCAATCTGTGCGCCAGTACATGCTGGTTACCTTTAACTATTGGAACTTCACCATCACCGACGGCGCATTGCGCATGTTGGTGGTGCTGTACTTTTATGACTTAGGCTACGGCACCTTAGAAATTGCCTCGCTGTTTTTGTTTTACGAATTCTTTGGGGTAGTGACCAATCTTGTCGGCGGCTGGTTAGGGGCTCGATTAGGGCTTAACCGCACCATGAATATTGGCCTAGGCATGCAAATTGTGGCGCTTACTATGCTGGCGGTACCCGCGGCGTGGCTCACCATTCCCTGGGTGATGGCGGCACAAGCGCTATCTGGGATTGCGAAAGATCTCAATAAAATGAGTGCGAAAAGTGCGATCAAAACCCTGGTGCCCGATAATGCACAGGGGGCGCTGTTTAAGTGGATTGCGATCCTCACCGGCTCTAAGAACGCGCTCAAAGGGGCAGGCTTTTTTGTCGGTGGCGCACTGCTGTCTTTCATTGGCTTTCAATACGCGGTGGCAGCCATGGCCGGTGTGCTGACGGTGGTCTTTATTGGCAGTGTAGTGTCACTAAAAGCGGATTTAGGTAAAGCCAAAAGTAAGCCTAAGTTTTCAGAAATATTTTCCAAGTCGCGCAGCGTCAATATCCTCTCAGCGGCACGCATGTTTCTCTTTGGTGCGCGAGACGTGTGGTTTGTCGTCGCCTTACCGATTTATTTAGGCAGCACATTCGGCTGGAGCCATAGTATGGTCGGTGGCTTTCTTGCGCTATGGGTGATTGCTTACGGCGTGGTGCAAGGGATTGCGCCGAAAATTACCGGGCGCCAAGCTGGCCATTCGCCGGGCGGTAAAGCGGCGTTAGGTTGGGCAGGTTTATTGGCAGTGGTGACAGGTGTTATTGCTTACGCAATTGGCGAACAGTGGTATCCGCAAGGAGTGATTATCGTTGGACTCATGGTATTCGGGGCGATATTTGCGATTAACTCGTCACTGCATTCCTACTTGATTGTCAGCTACGCCAAAGGCGACGGCGTGTCGCTGGATGTAGGATTTTATTATATGGCGAACGCCATGGGTCGCTTAATTGGCACCGTGTTATCCGGTTGGGTTTTCCAAGTATGGGGATTGGCGGCATGCCTTTGGGTGTCGTTTGGATTTCTTACCGTAACCACGGTGATTTCGCTAGGGTTACCGAACCGTCAACCACAGCCTTTGCCGCCTTCGTCATAACCGCAGAATGGATAAATGCCACCCAGCAGGCTGGGTGGCATTTTGATTACCATTTAAACACGGTACTGAGGCGACGCAGCTCTTCACCGACGGATGCCAAGTCTTGGCTGGCTACCGAGGTTTGCTCAGAGGCTTGTGAGGTTTGATCGGCCACATCTTGAATGGTATTCATGCGTTGGCTGACATCTTCCGCCGCGTGCCCTTGCTCTTTGACGGCTTGTGCGATTTGGGTGTTCATTTCCGTGATATTGCTAATTTCTGCTGAAATAGACTCAAGCGCTTCACGAACTTGTTCGGTTTGCTCGACCACTTCTCCGACTTGTTGCTTACTTTTCACCATTTCACTCACGGCGGATTCGGCACCTGCTTTAAGGGTCTCGATCATTTTTTCGATCTCGACGGTCGATTCTTGGGTTTTCTGAGCCAGTGAACGGACTTCATCCGCCACTACTGCAAAGCCACGACCTTGCTCACCCGCGCGGGCGGCTTCGATGGCGGCATTGAGTGCGAGTAAGTTGGTTTGATCCGAAATCCCCTTGATCACATCCAAGATAGACGCGATGTTCTCACTGTCGTCTTTTACTGTGTTAATGACTGACTCGGACTGTCCAATGGCTTCCGCTAAGGTCGAAATACCGGCGACTGTGGTGCTTACTAACGCATTACCGCGTTGCGCTTGATCGTTCGCCTGATGGGCGGAGTCCGAAGTTGCCTCTGCTTTATGCGCCACCTCTTGAGCTGAGGCGCTCATTTGTGTTGCTGCTGCGGCCACCTGTTCAATATCCTGCTTCTGCGTCTTCACACCGTGGGAGGTTTCGTTGGTCAGCGAAGATAATTCCTCTGACGAATTGGCGATGCGGGTAATGTTGTCCGACATATCGCCAATCATGGTTTTTAGACGGGTAGACATGGTGGAAATGGATCCGAGCAGCTCACCAATTTCATCTTTCCTATCGGTCGCAATGTTGACGCTTAAATCGCCATTGGCAATTTTCTGACTTGCTGCCACTGCGCGCTGTAAAGGCGGCACGATCATGGCGGTCATCAGCCAAGAGACGCCGATACCGATTGCAATGGCGACGCTAGCAAGCACGATATTCGTGAACAGCATGCTTTGCTTATTTGTAGCGAGTTTTTGTTTGCCGATGTCACGGCCTTTCTCCGCAAGATCTTCTACCGCTCTCGCTTTGGTTAACATGGTATCGTTAATTGCTCGGCGTTGTTGATATGCACTGACGTAGGTTTGGAATGCGTTGCGGTAGGATGCGATGCCTTGTCGAACGGCTGACGTGTCTATTTCATCTGGAAGGGTATCGATCAGCTTATCCATGTCAGCTAGCTTTTGGTTAACGGCTTCCGTGAATTGCGCATCGCTGGATAGTATATAGTTCTTCTCGGCGCGCCGAGACTCTAGCATCCATTTAATTAAGCGATTCGCTTCATCGGCAATTTTTAACGTATCAATGATCACTTCCGGCGAGCGCCCTTGGGCAAGATAACGATTGACGCGATCCTTTTGCGTTTGACGAATGCCTATAAGCGCTTGCTCAATCCGCCGAGCTTGATCGCGCATCCCCGTTTCCGCTTGCGCGAGTTTATCATACTGGGCCACATACTGATCCATCGCCGCTTGGTACGCTTTATTTTCAGTCATGATTTGCGAGAGCAGCGTTTTCGTTTGTTGATCACTGACTTTGGCAGTTGTAGTGGTCGCTTGCTGATTGATGGTATCGGTGAGTTGTTTAATTTCCGCCACGTAGCTGTTATCGCGGCGCAAAATAAAATTCTTTTCGGTAATCCGTACTTCTTTTATGTATTTTACTATTCGATTGAGATCATCAGCTGCCGACACTTCATTATTGAGCTGAGCCACGCCGGTGACAGCGTTCAGCGTCACTAATGCGGTTAATAACACCAAAATACCAAATGCGATCATCAGCTTAAGCCGCACTTTAAGGTTATACATCCATTTCATTGGGCGCCTATTCAGTTGAGGTGGGACTTATTCAATATAGTGGAATTTTACTAACTGACATGTTTTCACCCTTAGGCGTCACTATGGTGCGTGCCTTGGCGTATGATTTTTCGGTGGCCTCGTACTCCTTTCATTCTGCGACGATCAGCCACTTGAACAGCTTTTTCGAATAACTCCAACAAGTTGAATGGCCGACTTTCTCGTTGTGGCTTTTTATACTGCAAAGAGAAAAAGGAGGACGTATGGGAAAACTGATCGATGGTGTGTGGCACGATGTGTGGTATGACACCCAATCATCCGGCGGCCGATTTATCCGTGAAGACGCTGGGTTTCGTCATTGGATAACGCCTGATGGAGATGCAGGGTCCAGCGGGAGCGAGGGCTTTAAAGCAGAATCAGGACGTTATCATCTCTATGTCTCTTTGGCATGCCCGTGGGCGCATCGGACCCTGATTATGCGTCATCTCAAAGGGCTTGAATCCCATATCGACGTGACTGTTGTCGCGCCCGAAATGTTAGAGCATGGCTGGACGTTTTCCGAGCCCGAGCCATTGTATGGGTTCCATTATGCTCATCAGCTCTATACCCACGCGAAGCCGGATTACACGGGGCGAGTCACCGTGCCGATTTTATGGGATAAGCAAACCCAGACCATTGTGAGTAATGAATCGGCCGATATTATTCGGATGTTTAATTCGGCCTTTAATAATATTACGGGGAATGATGACGATTATTACCCAGACAACCTGCGTGCAGCGATTGATCAGTGGAATGAATTTGTTTACCCCAACGTGAACAACGGCGTGTATAAATGTGGCTTTGCCACCGAACAAGCGGCTTATGAAGACGCCTTTGATAAGTTATTTACTGCCTTGACGGTATTAGACGATCATTTAAGTCGTCACCGTTACCTTGCCGGAAATCAGATCACAGAAGCCGATTGGCGTTTGTTCACCACCTTAATTCGTTTTGATCCTGTCTACGTGGGCCACTTTAAATGTAACAAGCAACGTATTGCCGATTACTGCAATTTGTTCTGCTACATGAAAGAGCTGTTTCAAGTGCCAGGGGTGGCTGAGACCGTCGATATGCAGCACATCAAAACCCATTACTATTACAGCCACGGGAATATCAATCTAACCCGAATTGTACCGAAAGGACCGGAGCAAGATTTATGGTCGCCGCATGGGCGGGCATCACTAACAAGTGGGAAATGATAGGGCAGTTAACGACACAACAACGAAAAAGGGCCAGCAGATGCTGGCCCTTAAAGATGGTGGTGGAGGAAGGATTCGAACCTTCGAAGGCTGAGCCGTCAGATTTACAGTCTGATCCCTTTGACCGCTCGGGAACTCCACCGGAGTCTTACTTTGTAAAGTGGTGGTGGGAGAAGGATTCGAACCTTCGAAGGCTGAGCCGTCAGATTTACAGTCTGATCCCTTTGACCGCTCGGGAATCCCACCACGGGGTGTTGCTTTGTAAAAGTGGTGGTGGAGGAAGGATTCGAACCTTCGAAGGCTGAGCCGTCAGATTTACAGTCTGATCCCTTTGACCGCTCGGGAACTCCACCACGGAGTCTTGCTTTGTAAAAGTGGTGGTGGGAGAAGGATTCGAACCTTCGAAGGCTGAGCCGTCAGATTTACAGTCTGATCCCTTTGACCGCTCGGGAATCCCACCACGCGAACGGGGCGAATATTATCAAACCGATTGGTGCTGTAAAGGATTTTCTTGATCCCGTGTAGCGGTTGATGTTTTTTTCAACGCTTTACGGCGTTTTTAACCGCCAACATCGAATTTTATGCGTTTTTTGAAACCGTTGCTTATTGCCGCAGTCTTATGCCCAGTTTCGATGATGTGTGGGAGATCATAATCCTGCATATCGCTGATAGATAAATCAAAAAGGAATTATACATTCTGATCGAATCTCATATTTGGATGTAATAAGTATAAAAAATAGCGTCTTTACAATTCTTTAAGGACAAAACAAAGCAGATCAGTACACTGGTGCTATTCAAATTATAAGGTGTGATGCAATGAAAAAAGGGATGCTATTGGGCGCCGTGATATTGGCCGGCGTTGCGTTCTGGTTATGGAGTGGGTCGGGGCCCACGAACGAAGATACGGCAACCTCCGCTCCAAGCGCGCGCGCTGTGGATGTGATGACAGCGGAAGTGGAAACCAGACCGATTGCGCCGTCGTTATCTTTGGTGGGGAATGTCAAAGCCCACCAACAGATTAATATCGAATCGGAAGTGTCGGCGCGCATTGAAACTGTTCACGTTAAGCCGGGCGAAACCGTGCAAAAAGGGGCGCCGTTGGTAACCTTTAATCGCGCCAAAGCTCAAGCCGCGGTGCTGGAAGCGTCGGCTTACCTCAATGACGAGCAGCGCAAGCTAAAAGAGTATACCAAGCTGGCGCAGCGTGGTGCGTTAACGCAAACCGAGTTGGATGCACAGCAAGCGAGTGTCAATATCGCCAAGGCGCGTTTGCAATCGGCGCAATCTGATTTAGATGATCACCGTTTAATTGCGCCTTTTTCGGGTCGCATTGGTTTGTTTGATTTAAGTGTCGGGCAGCGCGTCGATGTGGGCGAGTCGCTCTTTAGTCTCGATAATCTTTCGCAGATGAACCTTGATATTCAAGTACCAGAACAATATATCGGGTTGCTGTACCCCAATATGCCAGTGGCGGTCACGTCGCAAGCCTATCCCGATGAGGCCTTTACCGGCACGGTGAGTGTGGTGGACTCTCGGGTGGATAAAGACGCGCTATCAGTCAGTGTGCGCGTCGCGCTAGATAATCCTGAACGCCAATTGCAGCCCGGTATGCTGATGGAGGCAAAACTGACTTTGCCTGAGCAGCAAGCGGTGATAGTGCCTGTGCAAGCTCTGCAATATTCCGGCACACGACGTTATGTTTTCCGGATTGATGATGAAGGCATTGCTCATCGTACTGAAATCACCCTTGGCGCGCGGATTGATAACCAAGTGGTGGTAAGTAAAGGACTTGAACCGGGCCAAAACATCGTCGTACAAGGCCTGGTGAATATGCGCGATGGTGCACAAGTGTCGGTATTGAATGCGGAAGCGCGTAAAAACCAAGCTGATGATCAAAGTCGTGTGACTGAGACCGTTTCTGAGACGGAGGCCAGCTAATGTGGTTGTCTGATGTCTCGGTAAAACGGCCAGTGATGGCGATTGTGTTGAGTTTGCTGTTATGTGTTTTCGGGGCGGTTTCTTTCTCGACCTTATCAGTGCGTGAGATGCCGGATATTGATAGCCCTGTGGTGAGTATTTCCACGCGCTACTCAGGCGCGTCGGCGAGTATTATGGAAAGCCAAGTCACGCAATTGATTGAAGATGAGCTCTCCGGCATTAGCGGTATTGAAGAGATCACCTCGGTTAGTCGCAATGGCTCATCACGGATCACGGTGGAGTTCAAACTCGATCATCCGCTGACCGAAGGGGTGAGTGATGTGCGTGATGCCGTGGCACGCGCACAAGGAGGACTGCCCGATGATGCCAATGATCCGATTGTGTACAAAGACAACGGCACCGGCGAAGCGGCGGTTTATATCAACCTGGCCTCGTCAGAAATGGACCGTAACCAACTGACGGAATATGCCCAACGTACTCTCGAAGACAGATTCAGTTTGATCTCAGGCGTGAGCTCGGTCGATTTATACGGCGCGCTGTATAAAGTGATGTATGTCAAACTGAATCCGACCCAAATGGCGGGGCACGGTGTTACCACTCAAGATATTCTTGATGCATTGCGGGATGAAAACTTAGAAAGTCCGGGCGGGGAAATCCGCAATGACGTGATGACCATGCCAGTGCGTAGCGATCGGTTATACCGTGATGCGGAGGACTTTAAACAACTGGTGGTGCGCACTACGGCGAATGGCACTGCGATTTATCTGTCGGATGTGGCGGAGGTGGCAATTGGTTCACGCAATGAAGATGCCACCTACAAAAACAATGGTATCAATAATTTAAGTTTGGCGCTGATCCCACAATCCGATGCCAACCCGCTCGACATATCCGCACGGGCACATAAGCTTGTCGATGAAATGCAGGCCTTCCTGCCCGAAGGCACGCGCCTTTGGGTTGATTACGACACCACGGTGTTTATTGATCGCTCGATTGAAGAGGTATACAGCACCCTGTTTATCACTGGGGCATTGGTGGTGTTAGTGCTGTATATTTTTATTGGTCAAGCGCGCGCCACTTTGATCCCAGCAGTGACTGTGCCTGTGTCCTTGATATCCGCCTTTATCGTTGCCTCGGCGATGGGCTTTTCCATCAACCTGCTGACTTTAATGGCGCTCATTCTCGCGATTGGTCTGGTGGTGGATGATGCCATCGTGGTGGTCGAAAATATCTTCCACCACTTACAGCAAGGCGATCCACCTTTGGTGGCCGCTTACCGTGGCGCACGGGAGGTGGGTTTTGCGGTGATTGCCACCACGGCGGTGTTGGTGATGGTGTTCCTCCCCATTACCTACATGGATGGCATGATTGGTAAGCTGTTCACCGAGTTTGCCGTGATGCTTGCCGTCACTGTGCTCTGTTCGTCCCTCATTGCGTTAACGCTCACGCCGGTGCTTGGCAGTAAATTACTGCGCTTAAATGTGGCATCGACTCCCGTAAACCGTGTTATCACTCGTGGGTTCGATGTGCTTGAAGGCCACTATCGCCGTGCGTTGGGGCATGTACTGCGCTGGCGTTGGGTGGCACCTGTGGTCATTCTGCTTTGTATTGGTGGTAGTGGTGTGTTGATGCAGCACTTACCATCGCAATTGGTGCCACAAGAAGATCGTGGGGTGTTGCTGGCATTTGTCCGTGGTGCGGAAGGCACGGCGTATAACCGTATGGTGGGTAACATCGAGCAAATTGAGCAGCGTTTAATGCCCTTGGTCGAGGCGGGGACCTTGAGCTCGGTCAGCGTACAGACACCGGCGTTTGGCGGTCGAGCCGGCGATCAAACGGGCTTTGTGATCATGCTATTGCCGGATTGGGATGAGCGTGATCGCTCTGCACAGGATATCTTGGCGGAAGTCCGTCAGGTGTTAAATGGTGTGCCAGACGTGCAAGTGTTTCCGTTTGCGCCTGGCTTTGGTGGGGGGAGTTCAGAGCCCGTGCAGTTTGTATTGAGTGGCCCAGACTATCCTGAGCTTCACCGCTGGGCGGAAAAACTGGGCGAAATGGGTCGTGAGGCGGGCATGATTGATAGCCCAGATTATGACTACAACCAAACTACCCCTGAGCTAGTGGTTAAAGTGGATCGTCGTCGCGCCTCTGAACTCGGCATTTCGGTGCGGGATGTGTCCGATACGTTAGAGGTGATGCTTGGCGGCCGTGCCCAGACCAGTTATGTGGATCGCGGTGAAGAGTACGATGTATATGTGCGCGGCGATGAAAAGGCCTTTAGCAGTAAAGGTGATCTCAGTCGTATTTATATGCGCAGTCGTAGCGGTRAGTTGGTTTCGCTCGATGCGGTAACCACGGTGGAGGAAACAGCGTCCGCGCAGCGTTTAAGCCATACCAACAAGCAAAAATCGATCACCTTATCGGCGCATTTAGGCGAGGGAGTGACGCTGGGCCAAGCACTGGATTATCTGGATAGGGTCGCGGCTGAGAATCTACCGGCCGATATCTCGGTGGGCTATTCAGGGGAGTCGAAAGATTTTCGTGACAACCAAACCAGTGTGCTGGTGGTATTTGGTTTAGCGCTCTTGGTGTCGTACTTGGTGTTAGCGGCGCAATTTGAAAGCTTTATCAACCCCTTGGTGGTGATGTTGACGGTGCCCATGGGGATGCTGGGCGGCTTTTTAGGCCTATGGCTTACCAACCAAGGGATCAATATTTACAGCCAAATTGGTCTGATTATGCTGATTGGGATGGTAACGAAAAACGGTATCTTGATCGTGGAGTTTGCCAACCAATTGCGTGACCGTGGTATTGCGTTTGAAAAAGCGATTATCGATGCGTCAGTCCGTCGTTTGCGGCCGATTCTGATGACGGCGTTTACCACTTTGGCAGGGATGATCCCACTGATCCTCTCCACTGGCGCGGGAGCGGAAAGTCGTATCGCGGTTGGGACGGTGATCTTCACCGGCATGGCCTTTGCGACCTTTGTCACCTTGCTGGTGATCCCGGCGATGTATCGTCTGCTCTCTATTCATACTCACTCGCCTGAGTATGTGGCGCAGCAGTTGGATAAAGCGCTCGCGGTGGAAACTGTGCATCGGGCCAGTCATGGTGAGTTTGATACCCACCCGCATGATGAGCCGCATAAATAACCGCTGTTGTATTCTCGATACAAAAACCGCCTCTTCATAGTGAGGCGGTTTTTTATTTCTTGTCGCTGCCTGTGAGTGCCCGCTATTAGGCGTTTTCGGCTTGTTTGCGTCGCAGTGCTGCTTGTACGTCCGCTTGGTTGGAGAGGTAGTCATCTAAGCCACGCTGACGCAAGTGGCAGGCTGGACACTCACCACAGCCAGTGCCTTTAATGCCGTTATAACAGGTTAGGGTGTGGTCGCGCACAAAATCGAGAGCGTGATACTGGTCGGCCAGTGCCCACGTTTCAGCTTTATTCAGCCACATCAATGGTGTGACTAAGGCGAGTTTTCTGTCCATGCCGCGCTCAAGGGCCTGCTGCATTGATTGAATAAAATCGTTACGACAATCTGGATAGCCAGAAAAGTCGGTTTCGCAGACACCGGTGATCACCGCCTCAGCGCCAATTTGATAGGCGTAAATGCCTGCCAAAGTCAAAAACAAGATATTACGACCCGGCACAAAGGAATTGGGCAGGCCGTTTTCGTTCAGTGCATTGGAAACAGGAATATTGTCGCGTGTGAGCGAGCTAATCGCCAATTCATTGAGCAAACCAACATCCAGTACCTTGTGCGCACTGACGTTGCGGTTTGCAGCAATCTCACGGGCAACATCAATTTCTTGCTTGTGGCGCTGGTTATAGTCGAAAGTGAGGCAATGCACTTCGTCGTACTCTGCCTGCGCTTGAATCAAACAGGTGGTTGAATCCTGTCCTCCGCTAAATACCACAACGGCTTTTTTCATCGGTTTGTCCTTTGGCGGTGCTACTTACCCAGTGTTACACAGAGCACGGATGGTACCCCTGTGCGGTATCGACAGCAAGCCAGACGCGATGATGCAATCCGTTAGTCGGCACGCAATTTGCCTCCTCTTTGTTTGCTAAGCTACGCCTTGATGGTTGATTTATAAAGGACATTCACAAGTTATGGACGTACTTGAACCGCAAGCAATCCCCCGCCTGTGCCGCACGCCTATCTCGGGTATTTTTGTCAGAGTATGTCACCCTGAGCACATAGACGCCGCCTTGATGCGAGAAAGTAAAGACAGACCGAACGGTCGGTATAATCGTCAGGGTGAAAGTGCGCTGTATTTGACTGAGAGTGTAGAGAGTGCGCGCGTGGCAATGCAAAAGTACGCCAGCCAGATCACAACGCCACGCGTGCTTGTGCGGTATCAGGTTGACCCCTGTGAGCTGGTGGATTTGCGTCATCCTGAACTTCAGCAATACAAAGCCTTATCCAGCATTGATTGGCAAGCCGCCTTAGCAAAAGGCGAATCACCATCCAGTTGGTGGGTGGCCGATACGCTGAGAAGTGGTAATGAAATTGGCTTAATTGACCCGTCGCGAAAAGATCCCAGCACTTGGCATATCACCTTGTTTCGCTGGAACGCCCCAGGCGCGCCGTCCGTGACCAGAGTGGGCGAGCCGGAAGAGATTAGTTTGAAATGACGATCGCTGATAAGGCGAATCAAAAAACTTTTTCAGTGATACTTAAGTGCTACAATACTGATACTTTAATACCACTATCCGGGCGAGCGATGAAAGTAGAACTTGTGACCACACTGAAGCGTCAGGCAACCAAAATTTTGTCTGAATTGAAGGCGAATAAAGAGCCAGTTTTGATCACCGAACATGGTAAGCCTTCAGCGTACTTATTAAGTGTGGATGATTACGAATTAATGCAGAGCCGTCTTGCTATCTTAGAAGGGATCGCGCGTGGCGAGCGCGCCATTACCGAAGAGAAGCTTTTGAGTCATCATGATGCCAAGGAACAAATGTCCAAATGGCTCAAATAGTTTGGACTGAGCCTGCGTTGGCGGATCTGAATGACGTTGCTGAATATATTGCACTGGACAACATGATTGCAGCGAAAGCACTAGTGCAAGCGGCCTTTACCGCAGTGGAGCGGTTAGTGCTTTTTCCTGATTCTGGTCGGGTGCCACCTGAGCTACCGCACTTGAATTACCGAGAGGTGGTGGTAAACCCTTGTCGTATTTTCTATAAGCAAGAAGAAGACACGGTGTTTATCTTATTTGTCATGCGTTCAGAGCAGGATCTACGTAAGTTCTTACTATCGCGTTAAATCTGTCATTACACTCAAAAATCTCTATTGATTACTGACTGCGCGTCAGGCAACGCGCAGTGCTTGTCTCTATGCTTACTATTTCGCCACAAAGGCTTTTAACCCTTCGAGCGTCTCGGCTGGGATAGGGCAGCTTTTACCGGTTTTAAAATCGCAATAGACAATCAAGGCCTCGCCCTCGGCCACACAGCGTTCTTGATTGTGACTGTAGATTTCATACTTCATCGCATAGCGCTTTTCTTGAATATCTTCCACCCAAGCCACGGTGGTGATGGTATCTGGATACACCAAAGGGGCGCGATAATCGCAGCGGGTTGAGGCGACCACGGGGCCTACATGCACCCGTTTGGCTAGCTCGAACACTTCCAGTTTTTCAAGCATCACCACGCGTACATCTTCAAAGTAGCGAAAATACACGGTGTTATTGATATGTTGCAGGGCATCCATGTCATTCCAAACAATCGCCTGCGTATGAGAGAGCGGGTAGTTTTCTACTGGGATATTTGCCACAAGACAATCCTCCTTAATTGTGTGCCTTGATTGCACACCAAGCACAATGACAAGACAAGCCGCGCAAAGGTAAATACGGAGCTTGGTCTAACAATTACGCAACAAAATACATGAGGCGACAAAGCGGTTATCAAGAGTGTGGCGCTAATTGGTTAATGTGACACCAATCAGACTCTGGTATGATACGCCCCCTTTTTGGCCGTGCTTGGGCGCGGCATGATTTACTTTTGCTGTGGATACGACTTTGACTGATATCGCTTTTTCCTCGCTCGCGTTACCTGCTGATTTACTCGATAACTTGGCAACCTTGGGTTATACGCAGATGACGCCCATTCAGGCGCAGAGCTTACCGTCTGTGCTCAGTGGCAAAGACATTATTGCCCAAGCTAAAACTGGCTCGGGGAAAACGGCGGCATTTAGCTTAGGTGTGTTAGCCAAACTGAACGTAAAACGCTTTCGCGTGCAATCTTTGGTGCTGTGTCCAACCCGTGAGCTGGCCGAGCAAGTGGCGGTTGAGATGCGTAAGTTGGCGCGTGGTCGCCATAATGTCAAAGTGCTGACGCTGTGTGGTGGTGTATCGATTGGCCCACAAATTGGCTCATTGGAGCATGGTGCACACATTATTGTCGGCACTCCAGGGCGTGTGGATGACCATTTACGCAAAGGCACCTTGCGCCTTGATGATGTTGAGACCTTGGTGTTGGATGAAGCCGATCAGATGCTGGATATGGGCTTCCAAGATACCTTGGATGCCATCATTGCGCGTGTTCCTGCTCATCGCCAAACCTTGTTATTTAGCGCCACTTTCCCGCGCTCGATCAATGCGATTTCCCAGCGAGTGCTGAGCCACCCTGTCTCCGTTAAAGTGGATGAGGTGCAAACGCAAAGTACAATCACGCAACACGTTTATAAAGTCGATGATAACAAGCAGCGTTACCAAGCGTTAAAGCTACTGTTATTACACTTTCAGCCGCAAAGCTGTGTGGTGTTCTGTACGACCAAAGCTCAAACACAACAAGTTTGCGATAACCTAGAAGATGATGGTTTTAGCGCCGTTGCCTTGCATGGCGATATTGAACAGCGTGGCCGTGAGCGCACCTTGGTAAAATTTGCCAACAAAAGTGCGTCTGTGCTGGTGGCCACTGATGTGGCTGCGCGCGGCTTAGACATTGATGACATGGATATGGTGATCAACTATCAACTCGCCCACGATCCGCAAACTCATGTACACCGTGTCGGCCGTACCGGTCGCGCTGGCAAAAAAGGGGTGGCGTGTTCGCTATATAACGATGCTGAGCACTATAAATTGGCGATGATTGGCGATCAATATGATCGTGATTTTCTCCCCGAAGCCCTGCCGCCGCAGCATTTGCTCGACACTGCGCCTTACCAGCCTGAGATGACAACCTTGATGATTGACTCAGGTAAAAAGCAAAAAGTACGCGCGGGTGATATTTTGGGCGCGCTGACGGGCCAAGCGGGCATTGATGGTAAGCAGGTCGGCAAAATCAATGTACTCGACAATGTGGCGTTTATTGCCGTGTCACAATCCTGCGTTAAAGCCGCATTGCGTAAACTCAATGATGGAAAAGTTAAAGGTCGCACTATTCGCGCCCGCCGGATTTAGTTTGTAAGGACATATCAAAGATATAACCAAGGAATAAGCATGACGAACAAGGATGTTGTTCTCGCGTTTTGGGAAGCCATGCAACGAAATGACTTCTCAAAAGCGAGTGAGTACTTCAGTGATGACTATCAATGCTTCTGGCCTCAGTCAGGAGAATTGATCGTTGGGCGCGATGACTTTGTCGCACTAAACACGGCCTATCCTGCAAATGGTCTTTGGACATTCTCCGTTTACTCTTGTATCGCTGAAGGCGATAGGGTGGTGACAGATGTTGGAGTGACTGATGGTGTCGTAAACGATCGAGTCATTACTTTTCATACACTGAAGGCTGGCCGTATCACGTATCAACAAGAGTTTTGGCCTGACGACATGCCAGCACCTGAATGGCGATCCAATTGGGTGAGGCGTGTTGGCAATGAATAGACAAAACCTAGCTCAAATGGGTGAGGCGTCGGTCTATCGTTCAATGTATCAAGGTCGGGCTTGTATCACCAAAACTCATGCAACGTCAGTTGAGCGGGACTTTTACCTATCCGTTGCGCCTTATATCAACGAAGTCGGTGTGAACACACCTGCCTTGTTCGAGGTGAGTGAGAAGATTCTCTGTATGGAATGGATTCCACATGCGGTTTCGATAGAAGAACTTGCACAAGACACCAATACGTTTGAGCAATTAGCTCGCCTACATGGTATCGAGCTATCCATTCAACCACACTTCAAACACCACCAATGGTCTTTACCGCAAACTCAATCCGCGCTTGAACAGCTCAGCCTAACACCCGAGCTTGAAAGTATGCTGTATCAGTTACAACAGCGCAGCGATGTATTGTTCACGCCCCGTTGTGTACTCTCTGGTGATACTAATCCGGGCAATTGGGGAAGACGTGAAGACGGTACATTAGTGCTGTTTGATTGGGAGCGCTTTGGGCAAGGTTCACCAGCGATTGATTTAGCTCCTTTGGTCGCGGGAATGGGAGATAAATCAGCCTATCAAGCGATTATCGCTCGTTACAAAGCAGCAAATCCGAGTGTGGATAGTCATTCACTGTTTGTTGAGCTTGTCTTGGCAAAAGCATGGATAGTTATAGAGGTCGTGAACCTATTGACCCAGCGTGGCACACCCAATCGAGACCGCTATTTGAATTGGTATAATTCAGTCTTACCGCAGTGGTTGCCTCACGCTTTCAGATGGGCATCACTTGCGGAGTCCCTACGTTAATCTACTCTATTTCAATCGCTTAATGATAAGCGCTGCATCATACCCCGTTGGTATTGTGCGTGTTGGCATGGAGTCACAGATGAAAAAATATTTTGAGAACTTAGCCAAAGCTTTGCTCGGCCAGCCATTTGGTAGCCTTAGTTCGGGAGAACAGAAAGTTATTGAAAGCATTGCCAATAACACGGCAGTGTCTGAGAACGTCAACAAGTCCTTCCACGAAAGTCTGACCACTGGGCAAATGGTGGCGGACAAAATTGCCTCATTTGGTGGCTCTTGGTCATTTATCGGGCTTTTCTTCGCATTCATCATTGGCTGGATTGTCGTGAATACGGTTTGGTTAGTGGGAGACGCGTCATTCGATCCCTATCCCTTTATTTTGCTGAACCTTGGGTTATCCAGTCTGGCGGCTTTCCAAGCGCCGATCATCATGATGTCGCAAAACCGCCAAGCGGCAAAAGATAGGATGGAGCAAAAAGCCACCTACGAAATCAATCTAAAACTCGAGCTTGAGCTAATGCGCCTGCACGACAAGTTTGATGCCCTGCAGGCGCGGATAGATAAAGATACGGACTAGTGTATTAATACTCTTTTGTGCGTTTGATCAATCTGTTGCGTGCTCGGTCGCTTGAGTTGTACTGCTTTTCTTACCTCGTTTCTTATCCCAGACGGCGATAAAGACAGGCAGTAACAAAGCGAGTAGTGCTAACAGCATGATGGTAAGTGTTAGTGGCCTTTCCCATAGGAAAGCATAGCTACCATCGGTCAGTGTCAGTGTACGGCTAAGATTTTTCTCCAATATATCGCCTAGGATAAACCCTAAAAGCATGGAAGCCATTGGAAAGTCCAGCAGTTTCAAAAAAGTGGCGATGATAGTGATGACGACCATCATTTGGATATCGAAGGCGTTAAAACTGACTAGGTAAACGCCCGTAATGGAGAAAAACAATATCAATGGGATTAAAATGGGGCGCGGGATCACCAACAGACGTGAGATGTAAGGGATCAGCGGTAGGTTGAGAATTAACAAAACCAGATTACCGAAGTACATCGAGATAATCACGGACCAGAACACATCAGGATTGTCGATAAAAAGACGTGGCCCTGGCTGAATGCCATAAGCGATTAGTGCCCCGAGCATAATGGCGGTTGTGCCGGATCCAGGAATACCAAGCGTCAGTAAAGGAACAAATGATCCTGTCGATGCGGCATTGTTAGCAGACTCTGGGGCGGCAAGCCCACGCAATGCTCCGCGTCCAAATTTTTCTTTAATTGCTTTAGGCGCAAAGTTCCGTTCCATACCATAACTTAAAAAGGCGGCAATCGTTGCGCCTGCGCCGGGTAATACGCCAACAAGAAAGCCAAAAAAGGATGAGCGACCGACGCTCGGGGCGACGTGTTTTATTTCTTCTTTGCTTAGCTTCATGCTGCCGAGTGAGGTCATATCGATCTGCGCGTCTTTTTCTTTGTGTTCCCCCCTCAGCACTGTCATCACAACTTCCGTTAATGCAAAGGTTGCCATTGCCAGTAATAAGAAGCTGATTCCATCGATTAAATCGACATTTCCAAAGGTAAACCGTGGGCTGCCTGACATCACATCAATACCAACCGTCGCGATCATCAGGCCAAAGATAGTCATCATCATGGCTTTAAGCACTCGCCCTTTACCGGAAAACGCAGCCACAGCCGTGAGCCCCAGCACCATAAGTGCAAAGTAGTCACTGGATTGAAAACTTAAAGAGACTTTTGCTAGTGCAGGTGCAGCAAACAGTAAGATGATGGCGCCGATCGTGCCACCGGTGAAAGAGGAATAGGCGGCAAGCGCCAAGGCTTTTCCTGCTTGTTTTTGTTGTGCTAATGGATAACCGTCAAACGCGGTCACAACGGTACTAGCACATCCCGGAGCGTTGATAAGAATGGAAGATGTGGAGCCACCAAACACGGCACCGTAGTAAACGCCAGCCATCAGAATAATACCGGATGATGGGTCGAGCCCGTAAGTTATGGGGATCATTAGAGCAATCGCTGAAATGGGGCCGAGTCCGGGTAACATCCCAATAAAGGTGCCGGCAAAGCAGCCAACAATCACCATGAGTAAGTTGAAGGGCATGATAGCAGTACCAAGCCCAGACAAAATTCCATCAAACATCGCTTACCCTCCTTGTGC